>JANYHQ010000391.1 GCA_025358985.1 Acidimicrobiales bacterium | reverse complement strand
CGCAGCCATCGGCGGCAAGACCGGCGTGAACCTGCCGGAGGGCAAGAACCTCGTCGGCGCCTATTGGCAGCCCAGCGCCGTGCTGTGCGACACCGACGCGCTCGCCGCCATGGCGCCCCGCGAGTACCGCAGCGGGCTCGGCGAGATGGCGAAGTACCACTTCCTCGACCCGCTGCCAGGCGGGCCCCGCCCGATCGGCCTGCCCGCCTTCGACTCCTTGCCCATGGAGGACCGCATCGCGAAGTGCATCGACATCAAAGCGCGCGTCGTTGGCGCGGACGAGCGTGAAGGTGGTTTGCGAGCGATTCTCAATTACGGCCATACGCTGGCCCATGCCCTCGAGATCGCCAGTGCATTCGACATCCGCCATGGCGAAGCGGTCGCTGTCGGGCTCCTGTACGCGGCCGAGATCGGCCGCCGCCTGGGGCGAATCGACGACGCGCGGGTGGCCGAGCACCGCCGCGTCGTGGCCGGCTACGACCTGCCCATGACGCTGCCTCCGGGGGCAGATGCCGACCAGCTCATCATGCTCATGGGCCGGGACAAGAAGGCACTCGACGGGCTCACGTTCGTGCTCGACGGCCCCAACGGCGTCGAGACGGTCACCGGCATCGATCGCAGCATCCTTGAAGATGCGATGGAGGCACTGCGATGAGCGGGACAGCGGGTGGCGAGGGCCGGCCGATCGTCCTCCTCCTCAGCGGGCCGAACCTCAACCTGCTCGGGACCCGTGAACCCGAGGTCTACGGAACGGCCACGCTTGCGGATCACGTGGCGACGGCCCGAGCGGCAGCGGCCGAACGCGGCCTCGAGCTCGAGCACGTCCAGTCGAACCGCGAAGGCGACCTCGTCGACGCGGTGCATGCAGCACGCGGCCGGTGTGCCGCGATCATCGTCAACGCCGGAGCGCTCACCCACTACAGCTGGGCGCTGCACGACGCCCTGGGCGCCTTCGACGGCGTCAAAGTAGAATTACATCTGTCCAATACCCATTCACGAGAACCATGGCGTCATCGCAGTGTCATCGCCGCGGTAGTGCAGGGTACTATCCAAGGGTTCGGGGGCCATGGGTACCAATTGGCGGTGGAGGGAACGCTGGCCTTGTTGGGGGGGCCCCTATGACCGCCTCGGAAGCCCTCACGCAAGAGCGGGTTCAGCAGCTGGTGGCCCTCGGTGCCCGTCTCGGCGACCTGCTGCCGGTGCTGCTGGTCACCGAACGACTCAATCGTATGCGCGCAGTCCTACGGGGCCAGGATTCGTGCGATGTGCTGATCGTCAGTGCGTTGGTCAACATCCGCTGGGCCACGGGATTCACCGGGTCCGCCGGACTACTGGTGGTCCCGGTGGATGGACAGTCCATGTTCATCACCGACAGCCGCTATCAAGAACGCGCCGAAGACGAACTGACGGCGGCGGGCTGCGATGCCCGGATCGAGATCAGGTCGTCAGTGGCTGAACAGCAAGCGCGGCTACTGGAACTGATCCCGGCAGCGGCAAGAGTAGGGGTGGAGGCCGACCACCTGGCCTGGAGCGCAGCACGCGCCTACGAGTCGCTGTTGGAGGGCCGTGAGGTGGTGCCCACGTCGAATGTGGTGGAGAACCTCAGGCGAACCAAGGATGAGGCCGAGATCGCCAGGCTGGCCCGAGCGGCGGCCATTGCCGACGAGGCATTGCTGGTCACCATGGGACTGCTTGCACAGGGCCCCACCGAGGTGGAGTTTGCCCGGGCGCTCGACACCGCAATGGTGGACCTGGGGGCTGACGGCATCAGCTTCGAAACCATCATCGCCAGCGGCCCCAACGCATCTCGGCCCCACCATGACCCCGGCCACCGGGTCATCTGCCCCGGGGACCTGGTGATTTGCGATTTCGGCGCACTGGTCGACGGGTACCACTCAGACATGACCCGGACCGTGTGTGTGGGAACTCCCACGGTCGACCAGTCCCATCACCTCGACGTGGTCCGGGCCGCGCAGCAGGCCGGCGTGGACGTGCTGGCTCCTGGAATTGACACCCGTCTCGTGGACGGCGCCTGTCGAGTGGTCATTGATGGGGCAGGCTGGGGCTCGTACTTCACCCATGGCACCGGCCACGGAATTGGATTGGTCATCCATGAGGCGCCGTGGGTGGGGCGTACGTCCACTGCTACTCTCGCCGCCGGTGATGTGGTCACTGTCGAACCGGGGGTGTACCTCCCGGGAGCGTCCGGTGTCCGGATCGAGGATTCTCTCGTGGTCACTGCTCAAGGGCATGTCCGCCTCACCAACGCGCCAAAACACCTGCTCGTCTAACACCAGCTCGTCTAACACCAGCTCGTCTCACTAGGAGTTACGCAATGCCTCCCGTTTCCACCAACGATTTCAAGACCGGCATGACCATTGACATCCCCGAGGGGCTCATGCAGGTCATTGATTTTCAGCATGTGAAGCCGGGCAAAGGTGGTGCGTTTGTTCGTACCAAGATGCGCAATGTGCGCTCTGGTGCCGTCATCGACCGCACCTACAGCGCGGGCGAAAAGCTGGAGCAGGCCATCATCGAGAAGCGAGCCATGCAGTTCCTCTACAAGGCAGGCGAGGACTATGTGTTCATGGACTCGTCCAATTACGAACAACTCGAAGTGCCACCCTCCACACTGGGCGAGGCCACCGACTACCTCAAGGAAAACGACTCAGCCGTCATGATGTTCTACGGCGACGAGATTGTGGGAGTCGATTTGCCTGCCGCCGTGGAATTGGTGATCGTGGAGTGCGAGCCTGGGGTGCAGGGCGACCGGGTGTCGGGGGCCAAAAAACCGGCCACTTTAGAGACCGGCAAGGTGATCCAAGTGCCGTTGTTCGTCAATCAGGGTGAAAAAGTCAAGGTGGATACCCGCACCGGTGATTACTTGACCCGAGTATGAGCGGATTGCCCGTTGCCCGGCGTGATGCTCGTGAGCGGGCGTTGGAGTTGCTTTACGAGGCAGAGGCCAAGGCCACGGCAGTGAGTGACATTCTGAAAGCTTTGCCCTTGGCTCCTGACGCCTATGCCGTTGACCTGGTACGTGGGGTGGCCGAACACCAGGCCGCACACGACGCATGTATCAGCAGCTACGCGCGGGGTGGGTGGTCCATAAACCGGATGCCCGTCATCGATCGCATCGTGCTGCGTATGGGCATCGAGGAACTCACCCACCAGCGCAACGTGCCTACAGCAGTGGTGTTGGACGAAGCTGTTCGTCTAGCCAAGGCCTTCTCCACCGACGATTCTGGGCGGTTCGTCAACGGGATGCTGGCCAATATGGCCCGCTCCATCCGGGGTGAGGCCGTCGCTCCCCGCCCCATCGAGGCTGACTCCGAGGACCTTCCGGTCATCGAACTACGCGAGGGTCAGAAAGTACCCACCATGGATATGGACGCCGAGCCGCCCACGTCGCTTGACCTGGTCTGATCTCAGCAGCCGAATCCTCCTGAAGGGCCCGTGGCGCGCTGCCCCCCGGGCGCATCGGGAACAATCCCCGCACCGTCGCCGGCGAAGTTCACCGTGATCCAGAGCTGCCCCTCGGGGTCGCACGTGGCACCAATCCCCACCATGTCGACGTTACCGTCCAAGATGTTGGCGAGATGGCCCGGTGATCGCATCAACAGATCATGAAGTGATCCAGTGTTGGTGCTGCTCCCCATGGCGATGTTCTCGCTGATGACACGCATGTCGGCGTATTCACCGGTGCCGATGCCCAGCGCGCCGAGGCTGCGGTGACGGAACCCGTTGGTGGCCATATCGGCCGACCACTGGGTGGCCAGGCTGGCGAGCCGGTTGTCCCAGCGCAGGGCGGGGAGGCCATTGGCGGCCCGATCGGCGTTGGTGCGGGCCAAGATATCGGCCACCTTGGGTTCGGAAGGTGCTGGCGAAGGTGATGTCACTGGTGGAACGGGGGCGGCCTGTGGGGCGGTCGTGGTTGCTCTGCGGGACCGGACCCGGAGTCGCTTTTGGGCCTCCGCCGGGTTGATCCCGGTGAGTGGCAGTAGCGAAGTGAGCAGCAGGGCGAGAACGATTTTCTTCGGATACGAATGCTGAGAGGGCACGAAAGCCATAGACGGCTCCTTCCGACGTAAGACCATCGGCAGACGACATCACGATCTGATGCCCGCCCGGTGTGATTTTTCTTTGAATCGTGCGCGCTTTGAGCGCGCATCCTCGGGCGCCCACCTGACCGACGTGCCGAAAACCCCCCGTCGGCGAATCGTCACGTGACCACACGGTGTAGTCACGTGACGATTCGCCAGCGTGCGGTGCCCAAACTCGTCGCAAAATTTCGTCGCCGGTGACGAGTTTTGCTACGAGTTGAATTGGTCGCAGAATTCTCCAACGGAATTCGGTCACGTGACGATTCGCCGATGGTGTGCACGAAAAATTCGTCTCGTGACGATTCGCCGATGGGGGAAATTGGGGTCATCGGGTGGCAATCTGAGTTTTGTCATACCCTACTGACAGGCTTCAGCCCATGCCATGTGATCTCATTGTCGAGTGCGCCCACTGCCACACGGAGTTTCCCCATGCCCGCCGGCCGGGCCGCCGGCGCCTCTATTGCCGGCGGTCGTGCCGCCAGCGCGCCTACGAGCACCGATCCCGAACGGCGCCCACCCCCCGCCCGTATCCCTACGACCATCCCACCACCAACGATGGGCGCCGCACACCACCGTTGAGTTTCCCCGAAGGCCATACCCAGTTCATGGGTGGCAAGCACCACGCTGTGATCATCGGGCCACCCGACGGCAAGCATCGTTTCCCGACACTCTGTGGCCTCAACGCTCATCCTGGCATCCGGCCGTTCAGCAACGTGCGGCCGGAGTCGTGCAAGACGTGCACCCGCTTGGCTTTTGTCCGCCCGCCCACCAACCCGCATCGGCCACAGTTCGAACTGTTGGCCATTCGGCATCACCTCAGCCAAAGCGTCAATGCGTTGCGCAATGCTCAGTGCACCGGGGGCGACTCGAATCCGAGCGTGTTGTTGGAAATTCTGCATCGAGCGCTGCAACCCGTGCGATAGGTTCCACCACGCCCGTCAAGTGAGTCCTGTGAGGCTCACACGGAGGAGGAAAGAATGACCGAAGCTCACCAAGTGATGAATGCCGCGGACGTACACCGTGCCACCCGCCGAATCGCCCATGAGATCGTGGAACGTAACCACGGTGTGGAGCACGTGGTGCTCATTGGGCTCCAGCACGGCGGCGTGTGGTTCACCGAGGCACTGGCCGAGGCATTGGCCACCATCGAGCCCGGATCGGCTGTCCCCACAGGGTCTATCGATGTCAGTTTTCATCGAGACGACATTAATCTGAGGCCGTCGAGGATGGCGGGCGTCAGCAGTATTCCTACCGACATCACCGGAACCACGCTGGTATTGGTCGATGACGTGTTGTTCACCGGTCGCACAGTGCGCGCCGCCCTCGACGCACTTCATAACTGGGGTCGCCCGCGAACCGTACAACTGGCAGTGATGGTGGATCGCGGTCACCGGGAACTGCCCATCCGAGCCGATTATGTGGGGAAAAATCTCCCCACCTCCAACGACGAACGCGTATCAGCGACGGCCGACGGTGTGGTCATCACCAAGGCAGGTACGCCATGATGCGCCACCTCCTGTCGGTCTCGGACCTCGGCCGGTCAGGCCTCGAAGATTTGTTACAGCTCACCGATTCGTTCATGGAAGTGAGTACCCGTCAGGTTCCGAAGGTGCCAGCACTGGTTGGTAAAACGGTGGTTTCGCTGTTCTATGAGGATTCCACCCGTACCCGGCTCTCGTTTGAAACCGCAGCGCGTCGCTTGAGCGCTGACGTCATGACGTTCGGCGTGTCGTCGAGCAGCGTCAACAAGGGCGAATCGCTACGTGACACGGTGGAAACCATCGAGGCCATGGGTATCGATGCGCTGGTGGTGCGCCATAAGGCAGCCGGCGTTCCCGTGCAGATTGCTCGCTGGTCGCAGGCCAGCGTGGTGAACGCGGGCGACGGCTGGCATGAACATCCCACACAGGCGCTACTCGACTGTTACACCATCCGTTCCCATCGCGGTCGTCTCGACGGGTTGCGAATCGCCATCGTGGGCGACGTGAAGCATTCCCGGGTGGCCCGCTCCAACGTACTGGCCTTCAGCGCGCTGGGAGCCGAGGTCACCTTGGTGGCGCCGCCCACGTTGCTGCCACCGTCGCTCGAGGGTTGGCCCGTGAGCGTGGAACACGATCTGGACGCAATCGTGTCCAAGGTCGACGTGATCTACGTGCTGCGGATGCAACTAGAGCGCCAAGAACAGTCTCTGGTTCCATCTCTGCGCGAGTACACCAGCCTCTATGGGCTCACCGATGAACGGGCTGCGCGCTTATCATCGCAAACCCTGGTGATGCACCCTGGTCCCATGAACAGGGGGGTGGAGATCGGCGGCACGGTGCCGGACC
>JANYHQ010000389.1 GCA_025358985.1 Acidimicrobiales bacterium | reverse complement strand
CGCGTTCCGCTACATGGCCCAGGCGCGCCATACAGGCAAGATCGTGGTCCGCCAGCATGGTGACTCAGTTGTGGGGGCGATCTCCGCTGACGGCACGTATCTCATCACCGGCGGCCTCGGTGGCATCGGCCTGATCCTGGCTCGCCACCTCGTGGAGCGCGGTGCCCGGCACCTGATGCTGGTTGGTCGTGGTGATATGTCCCACGTCGCCGCCGCAGAGGTAGACCGGATCCGTACACTGGGCGCCGAGGTGGTGACCAGCCGGGTTGATGTTGCCCGACGCGAAGATGTGCAGCGCGTCCTGACCCTCGTCAACGGCACCATGCCCGCGCTGCACGGTGTCATCCATGCCGCTGGAGTCACCGATGACTCCAGCCTCGCCAATCAAACATGGGCCAAGTTCCAACATGTGTTGGACCCCAAATTGGCGGGCGCGTGGCATCTGCACGAGCTCACCAACGATCTGTCGTTGGGCATGTTCGTGCTCATGTCGGCGGCCTCGCCGGTGTTTGGCAGCCCAGGTCAGGCCAACTACTCGGCGGCCAATGCGTTTCTCGACGCCATTGCCACCGTCCGCCACGCCAACGGGGGCGCTGCGCTCAGCATCGGTTGGGGTCCCTGGGATCAGGTGGGCATGACTGCGGCAATGGACGAACAGGCGCGAACCAAGATGGCCCAGCGAGGGTTTCGGGCCATGACCGTGCCTCAGGCCCTGGCGGCCTTCGATCTGGCCGTCACCGCCAATGCTGGGGGCCATGCGGTCCATGTGCTGGCTCTAGCCGGTGACCCGTCCCGGCGCCCTGATCGCAACGCCACGCACCATCGATCCCCGATGTCCGCCGCACCGGTGAGCCTGTTGACGCAGTGGGCGGCAACGATGCCGGCGATGCGCCGTGGCGCCATTGCCGTGTTCGTCGGGGCACAAGCCAGAAAGATCCTGGGACTGTCGTCTGGCGCGGCCATCGGGTCGCGGCAACCCTTCAATGAATTGGGCCTGGATTCGCTGATGGCCGTGGAGTTGCGCAACGCCGTGACGACGGCTCTGGGGCATCCGCAACCAGCCACTTTGCTGTTCGATCATCCTACCAGTGACTCGCTGGTGGATCACCTCCTGGGGTTGGTGAGCGCGCAGAGCGATTCCCCAATGTCACAAGCGCCGATTACACCCGTGGCGGACCCTATGGAGCAGGCCGAGGTGCTGGTGACCATGGCCGAGATGGCCAAACTGGCGGAGATGAGTGAGGCCGACGCCGAGGCGCTGCTACTGTCCGAACTCGGCCCGGACGGTCGATCGTGAATCTGCCCTTGAATCCATTGATCGCCGGCGCTGAGGCGCTGTCCCCGTTGAAACGGGCGATCGTGGAGATCCGAGATCTTCGCACGCAACTCGCAGCTGCTCGGCGTCGCCAGCACGAACCGATCGCTGTGGTGGGCATGGGCCTGCGCTACCCGGGCGGAGCTGTCGACCCCGAGTCGTTCTGGCAGTTGTTGTGGGATGGCGTCGATGCCATCACCGAGGTACCGCCATCGAGATGGTCGGCCGATGCGCTCTATGACGATGACCCGGACACCCCCGGCAAGATGAACACTCGTTGGGGTGGGTTCCTCGGCTCCATCGATGGGTTCGACGCAGCCTTCTTTGGCATCTCGCGTCGCGAGGCGCAGAGCATGGACCCCCAGCAACGGTTGCTGTTGGAGGTGACGTGGGAGGCATTGGAGAACTCCGGAATTCCCGTCGAGAGCTTGTTCGGGACTGACACGGGCGTGTTCCTTGGGATTTCCAACAGTGACTACATGCGATTGCTGCTGGCCGATCGGGACGAGATCGACACCTACACCACCACCGGCAATGCGCTCAGCATCGCTGCTGGACGCTTGTCGTATGTGCTCGGGGCCAATGGACCGGCGATCGCCGTGGACACTGCGTGCTCCTCGTCGCTGGTGGCGGTGCACCTTGCTGTGCAGGCATTGCGACGGGGCGAGTGCACGGTGGCCCTGGCTGGCGGGGTCAACCTGATCCTAACGCCCGAGTTGACGATCAACTTCTCGCGGGCCCGGATGATGGCCGCCGACGGTCGATGCAAGACCTTCGATGCCGCCGCCGATGGGTACGTCAGGTCCGAGGGCTGCGCCATGGT
>JANYHQ010000350.1 GCA_025358985.1 Acidimicrobiales bacterium | reverse complement strand
CTGATGAGTGATCAGCTCGAAGCGGTACAACGTACGAGTGCTGATGGAAGTGATCGACCTGATCTGGCATTGCTCACCGACGGTCTGCGGGCGGAGCGCGAGCAGGGCATCACCATCGATGTGGCGTACCGGTACTTCACCACGCCGCATCGCAGTTTCATCCTGGCCGACACGCCTGGCCACGCTCAGTACACCCGCAACATGGTCACCGGTGCGTCGACTGCCGATGTGGCCATCGTGTTGGTTGACGCCCGGGCCGGACTCATCGAACAGTCGCATCGCCACCTGGCCATTGCATCGTTGTTGGGTATTCGCCAAGTGGTGCTGGCCGTGAACAAGATGGACCTGGTGGGCTTCGATCGCGAGGTGTTTGACACCATCGTGGTGGCCGCCCGCTCCTTGGCCGACGAACTGGGAGTGGAAACGCTTCACGCCATCCCGGTGAGCGCCCTCAACGGCGACAATGTGGTGGATCGCTCATCGGCCACGCCCTGGTACGACGGGCCGCCACTACTGGAGTTGTTGGAAACCATCAAGGTTGAGCCCACCGAGGCGGCGGGACCGTTGCGCCTAGCGGTGCAATGGGTGATCCGGGTAGGTGAGCAGCGCCGGTACTGCGGACGTATCTCGGGTGGCTCAGCTCAGGTGGGCGACCACGTGATGGTGCTGCCATCGATGACGGATACCACCATCACCGCCATCCACGACGGCAGTGGAGCGGTACATCTGGCCGAGTTGGGTCGATCGGTGTCGGTGGAGTTGGCCCACGATCTCGATGTGGGAAGGGGGTCGCTACTGGGACCGGTGGATGCGGCGCCCACGCCCAGCCGTGAGCATCGCGCCACAGTGTGTTGGTTGGGACTCAAGCCGGCGGCTCCCGGGACTCGATTGATGCTCAAGCACACCACCACCGTGACGCCCGTGGTACTCAGTGCTATCGAGTATCGCCTCGACGTCACCACCTTGGAACACCAACCAGCCGAGCAATTGGTGCTCAACGACATTGCTGCGGTTGTACTGCGTAGCGCCTCGCCATTAGGCGTTGACCGCTATCACGACAATCGCACCACGGGCAGCGCCATCCTCATCGACCCGCTGACCAATGACACGGTCGGAGCGCTGATGTTCTCCTAGCGGGGGCTGAGGCGAGGGCTGATCTACCCTCGGTGGTCGTGAATGGTCATCCCTCTGCTTCGTACAGCATAACCATCCGTCTCGACATCCCCCAACACCCTGGTGCATTTGCGTCAGTGGCCACCGCCATCGGCAACGAGGGTGGCATTCTCGGCGCCATAGACCTCGTACGCACTGCTGCCAATGTGGTGACTCGCGATGTCACCGTGTCCTGCACGGATGAGGACCACGCCGCCCGGATCTCGGCGGCCTGTGCGGCGTTGCCGGGAGTGGTGGTGCGCAGCGTGTCGGACCGTACATTTCGCCTGCACCTCGGCGGCAAGATCTCGGTAGCTCCCAAAGTGCCCATCAAGACCCGTGATGACCTCTCCATGGCTTATACGCCTGGCGTGGGGCGCATCTGTCTGGCCATTGCCGAAGATCCCGCCAAAGCATGGACGCTTACCATCAAGCGCAATACGGTGGCGGTGGTCACCGATGGCACGGCGGTATTGGGACTCGGGGATCTGGGTCCGGCGGCGGCCATGCCGGTGATGGAGGGCAAGGCCATGTTGTTCAAGGAGTTTGCCGACGTGGATGCCTGGCCCATCTGCCTCGACACCAAGAATCCTGATGAAATAGTCCGTATCGTGAAGGCCATTGCGCCAGGGTTCGGTGGTATCAACCTGGAAGACATCAGTGCGCCACGCTGCTTCGAAATAGAGGCCCGGTTGCGTGAGGAACTCGACATCCCGGTGTTCCATGATGATCAGCACGGCACTGCCATCGTGGTGTTGGCGGCATTGGTGAATGCGCTGCGGGTGGTGGGCAAATCACCGGACGGACTGCGGGTGGTGGTGGTGGGAGTGGGGGCGGCTGGAACTGCGTGTACCAATATCATCTTGGCCCACGGGGTACGCGATGTGGTGGGTGTGGATGAGCACGGGATTGTGCATGCAGGTCGTGATGATCTCGATGCGGCTCGGCGAACGTATGCGGCGCTCACCAACCCGCGTGGACTCACCGGCTCGGTGCGTGATGCGCTCCGGGGCGCTGATGTGGTCATTGGACTGTCGGTACCGGGTGCCATTCCGGAGGATGGCATTGATCTCATGGCTGCAAATCGGATCGTGTTCACGTTGGCCAACCCGGTGCCGGATGTGTCCCCGGAGGCCATTGCCTCGAAAGTGGCCGTGTTGGCCACCGGTCGCAGCGACTATCCCAATCAGATCAACAATGTGTTGGCGTTTCCTGGAGTGTTCCGGGGGGCGCTCGACGTGCGAGCGTCCACGATCACCGAGTCCATGAAGCTGGCAGCGGCGGTGGCCATCGCTGGCGTCATCGGCGCTGATGAGTTGGGCCCCGAATACATCGTGCCCAGTGTGTTCAACCGCCGAGTGAGTGAGGCGGTGGCCGAAGCGGTGGCCAAGGCCGCGGTGGAGGCGGGGGTGGCGCGCCGAGGAGATCCCGTGGCGTAGCGGGTTGGCGGCTGGGCTACCTTCAGCAGTCATGCGAGTGTCGTTGTTCATCACCTGTCTGGTGGATATGTTCCAGCCCGAAGTGGGTGAGGCCACCGTGAAGTTGTTACGGGCCGCCGGGTGCGAGGTCAGTGTGCCGTTGGCCCAAACGTGTTGCGGTCAGCCGGCGTGGAACTCCGGGTTCGCCCATGAGGCAGCCAAGGTGGCTCGCACCACGCTGGCGGCATTGGAGGCCGATGGTGGCGACGCCGTGGTGGTGCCCGCAGGGTCGTGCGCCACCATGGTGCGGGTGTTCTGGCCCGAGCTGTTCGAAGTGGTGGGTGATCACGATGCCCGCATCCGCGCCGAGGCGCTCGGTAAGCGTACGTATGAACTGTCGGAGTTCTTGGCGGTGCACCCGGTACCGTTGCTGCCGTTGCTGCCGGAGGCGGCGGCGCAAGAGGTGGCGTATCACCACTCGTGTCACATGCTGCGCGAGCTGCGGATCGAAAATCAGCCGGTGGATCTGTTGGGGGCGGCTGGGTGTTCGGCGGTGGCGTGGCCTGATGACCGGCGCTGCTGCGGGTTCGGCGGATTGTTCAGCGTCAAGTTGCCGGAAACGTCAGTGGCCATGGCAGACGAGAAGCTCGATTCATTGCCCTCGGATGTGGCCACACTGGTGGGCAGTGACGGTAGTTGCCTGATGCATCTACGTAGCCGCTTGGAGGAGCGTGGAAGCACCGTGCGGGTGCGCCATCTGGCCGAGATCCTGGCCGAACGCCTTCCCCCGACGTAGCCGTACGATGGTGTGCATGGCAGTTGATCGACTCCGTCTCACCGTACCCAGCGAGTTGGGAGCTGCGCTTCGCTCCCTGGCCGCTGAACGCAACCAAAGTGTCTCCACCGTGGTGACCGAAGCAATCGCCCATCATGTCCGGATGGACGCGCTGGATTGGCCTTGGCCGAGGCCGATCGCAAGTTCGGTTCAGTCCCGGCGGAGTTGGTAGCCGCCGCTGTTCGCACAGTGTGAGGCGAGTGATGGCAACGTTATCGGGCTGACGGGTTGGCAACGTGGCGCTGGTACCGTCGCACTGATGAGCGGCACGCATTCACTCGATGGCACCAAGCTGCGGGATCGTCAGCGCGATGCCATTGCCGATCAGGCGCTGGGCAACAAAGTGTCCAGGGGGGTCGACATTTTTGCCACCCGCAAGGCTGGCGCCATGGCCCAGGTGGGCGTCAGCCATCACGATGGCACGGTGGGCGACGCTGATGAGCTGCGAATGGCGGCTCGGGCCATGCGGGCGCGCACCATCGAGCGACTGCCACAGTTGCTGGAGCAGTTTGCCGACAACTTGTTGGCCATGGGTGTTCATGTGCATTGGGCCGCAGATGCTCGAGCGGCCAACGACGCCATACTAGATATCGCCAAGTCCATAGGCGCGCGTACGGTTGTCAAGGGCAAGTCGATGGCTACCGAAGAAACGGCACTCAACGCCGACCTCGAAGCCGCCGGATGCGAGGTGGTGGAGACAGATCTGGGGGAGTGGATCATCCAGCTCGACCACGACACGCCCAGTCACATCATCGCCCCGGCAGTGCACCTGGACCGCCACGACATCAAACGGATCTTTGATGAACGCGCTGATGCTGGTGGCATTGGCCATGACCCCGAAGTTCTCAATGCCTTTGCCCGCAAAACGTTGCGGCAAAAGTTTCTCCACGCTGATCTGGGTATCAGTGGCTGCAATCTGGCCATCGCCGAAACTGGGTCCATCTTGCTGGTGGAGAATGAAGGCAATGGTCGTATGTGCACCACGCTGCCTCGGGTCCACGTGGCCATGATGGGCATGGAGCGCATCGTGGAGAATTGGGCCGACGCCAATCTGGTGCTCAACCTGTTGGCCCGTAGCGGTACTGGCCAGCCGCTGTCGAGCTATACCAACATCATCACCGGCCCCCGTCGTCCCGGTGACGGCGATGGCCCCGAGGAAGTCCATGTGGTGATCATGGACAACGGTCGGAGTAGGCTGTGGGGCATGCCTCAACGTGTGTCCGGTGTATCGCCAAACGGGTGGCCATGCCTATGGGTGGGTGTACTCGGGGCCCATGGGTGCAGTACTCACGCCGTTGTTGGCCGGTGAAGAGCACCCGGAGGCACTGGAGGTGGCCAACGCCTCCACGTTGTGCGGAGCGTGTATGGATGCCTGCCCGGTGTCTATCCCGCTACAGGATCTGTTGCTGGCCAATCGCCGGCGACGGGTTGACCTCGGGGCGGGACGGGCAGAGCAGGCTGGTTGGTCTACGTGGGCATCCACCTGGAGCCATACGCGTACGTATGAAGCCAGTATGAGGGCAGTTGGTTTGGGTGGTCGGTTGCTGGGCGATCGGGCTGGTTCACTTCCCGGCGGGCGAGCGTGGTCGGAGGGGCGGGCCATCCCCAAGCCGGCCGCTGAATCGTTTCGCTCCAAGTGGCGCAAGGGCAACGTATGACTGAGCACGGCAATCGGGTGGCGTTCCTCGACAAGGCCAGGACGTTTGCGGCGCGGGGGACCCCGGAGAACGTGGCCCATCCGCAACCGGCGGCACAGGTTGACCCCGTTTCCATTGCCTATCTCACGTTGGATGCCAGCGACCTGGTGGGGTCATTTGAGCGCAATGCCACTGCCAGTTTGTTGAACGTACATCGCGCTGCCACGGTGGACATTGACTTCCTGCGCACATTGGTGAACGACAATGGCATTGCCATGGCGGTGGTGTCGCAGGAGCCTCTGGCCCAAGCGGTGGGGGAGCAGTTGCGCAGCCTGGGCGTTGATGTGCGTCCATATGATCGCCACACTGCGGAAACCGCCGATCTGGGCGTCACGGCACCGTACGCCGCCATTGCCGCCACCGGATCGTTGGTACAAGACTCGTCACTGGAAGGGGCCCGAGGTGCCAGCTTGTTGCCGCGGTTACATCTGGCCGTGATTCCCATCGATCGTATCGTGGCCACCACGGCCGACGTCCTCCTGGCGTTCGGGTCCCAACCCATGCCGGCCAATGTGGTACTCATCACCGGACCCAGTCGTACCGGCGATATCGAGATGATTCTCACCGTGGGTGTGCACGGCCCGGTTGCGGTCCACGTTTGCCTCGTGGGCTGAGACCCGACCCACCCACGGCCCCCATCCACTACAAGGACGGGTCGTTGCTGGGCTTTTGTCTGGGAAAGTCCCCAAATAGCCCACTATCCCCGACAAGAATGCTTCAATGACCCGTTCTTGTCTGGGGAGAGATCAGGCGATACGTCCTGTCCACGCAAGGAACTGCTGTTGCTCGGACTCGTTGCCGCTGAGTTCGATGGCTGGCCCATACGCACCGCCGCTGCGCAAGACGGCACCTGTTGGTTCGAGCTCGGCTTTGGTCCGGCGCATGTCGTCGGCGTTGAGGGTTTCGAGGTCGGTAAGACCCGCCCCTCGGGCAACATCCCATGAATGCACCAGCAGGTCACCGCTGTAGAATATATCGACGGTTCGCGCAAAGGTGGTGGGACCGAAGTAGCCGTCGTACCCATGACCGGCCGTCGCCGAATCGTCCAGTGCCGTCTGCACGGCGTCGCGAACGTGATGCCAGGCATCGATCAGGTGAGTCGCCGTATCCGGTTGCGCCCTGATAGCCAGCGTCGACGGACCGAATGGCATACGGCCAAGCAGATCTCGCTCGGTGTCAATCACGTGGACGACAACGTCTCGAACGCTCCAACCGTCGCACGGCGAGGGACCTCCCCAAAGCTCAGGCGGAACTGCCGCTACAACAGTGCTGAACCGAGCCGACAGCCGTCGAAAATATGATGCTGCATCCTCGGTGGTCATCAACCCAGTCTGCGGGCCAGCGGTGTTCGCGTCTTGTACGGATCGGCCAGATCGGGAAACGTAGGAAAGTACTCGCCAAGGAACGCGCTCGGCGTCAACGATGTGATGGCGCGGCAATCGTGTGCGAGGTGGGCCTGATCGCAATATCCCGCTTCCACCGCAAGAGACGCCAGCGACTGCGACCCATGCATGGCCGTGGCGAGGGCCAGCAGGTGTTGAAACCGCATGATGCGAGCCAACGTCGAAGTGCCATAACCGAACAAGCGCAGTGAGCGACGATGCAGTTCACGAACGGACATTCCACACTGCTCTGCAAGGTGAGTCCGCGTGGCTCTGGGACGCTCAACGAGGACATCGAGAATCATGTCGATGAACTGCTGGGCTGGATGCGTCACTACGCCGTCGGCGGCGGCAAGGTAGGCGATCTGTTGGACCAAGGCCCGTCGGCGACTTTCAATGGCTTCACAGTGGCTGAGGGCAGAGCGGATGCGAGATGCCCGCTCGGAGCCGATAACAGTGCGAATCGAAACTCGCCGGTCGACGATGGTTGACACATCAATGCCGAACAGCACATGTGCCATTCCGGGCCGTAAGCGCACACCAACCGCAGTGATGTCATTGGCCAGTTGAAAGTTCCAAGAGCTGCGCTCCGGCCCGCACAGCATCATCGTGCTATCGCTCACACACACGACGTCTGTGCAGCCGTCGGGCGTCAATCGATGCAGACCGTCAGGAACAGCACTCCACGAGCAAGCCACCGCCCACGCCAAACTCTCTGGAGGCGCAACTGTGGTGAACCATCGCCGAATCTCAACCCGTGTACTCACGGACCCAGCATTCCTGGAACGAGCTTGCGACGCAAGAGCAACGAATTCGTTGGAGGGATATCGTTCGCCCCAGCCTCCCTCCGGAATTCAACCGGCGCGGGGCGGGGCCGATGACTAGGTTGTCCCTGGTGCTGAGTGTTCGCGATGTACACAAAAGCTATGGGGACATCACGGCGCTGCGAGGCGTGTCATTGGATGTGGCGGCGGGGTCGATCGTTTCCCTGTTGGGGCGCAATGGCGCAGGTAAGAGCACGCTGCTGTCGATCATTGCTGGCTTGGTGAAAGCTGATGCTGGTTCGGTGACGGTCAACGGGGTGGACGTGCTCGCCAACCCCCGGGCAGCCATTGGACTGGTTGGCATTGCACCACAACACACGGGCATCTATCCGCCACTATCGGTGCGCGAAAACCTTGAGTTTTTTGGTGAATTGAGCGGCCTGAAACGCTCCGAGCGTAGGGCGAGAGCCACCTCTGTTGCACACCAATTAGGCCTTGGCGCCCTGCTTGATCGCAAGGCGGTGAAGCTATCTGGAGGCGAAGCCAGACGGCTGCATACCGGTTGCGCACTCATGCATCGACCAAAGGTGCTCATGCTCGACGAACCCACGGTTGGTGCAGACGTCACCACACGAGCGCAGATCATCGAAGCGGTCCGACAGTTGGCGGTCGACGGAGCAGCGATTGTGTACACCAC
>JANYHQ010000519.1 GCA_025358985.1 Acidimicrobiales bacterium | reverse complement strand
GATCGCGCTGCACGACATCGATGCCGAGCGGCTCGGGACGGCCGAGCAGCTCGCCCACCGCGTGGCCGGGACGCTCGGCGTGGAGCCGCGTGTGTCCTCGACGCTCGACCGCCGGGAGGCGCTCGACGGGGCGGACTACGTGATCAACAGCGTGCAGGTCGGCGGGCACGCGGCGACCGTGCGCGACCACGAGATCCCGGCGCGCCACGGCGTGCGCCAGACGATCGGCGACACGCTCGGGATCGGCGGCATCATGCGGGCGGTTCGCACCGTCCCCGTGTTGCTCGACATTGCGGCCGACATGGAGCGACTTTGCCCCAACGCGTTGCATATCAATTACGCCAATCCGATGGCAATGAACTGCTGGGGTCTCAACCGCAGCTCGAAGATCACGACGGTGGGGCTGTGCCACAGCGTGCCGCTCACCGCCAAGGACCTGTGCAATGACATCGGGGTGCCCTTCGACGAAATCAACTACATGGTGGCCGGCATCAACCACATGGCGTTCTTCCTCCGCCTCGAGCACTGTGGCCAAGACTTGTATCCACGAGTACGAGACTTTCTTGCATCAGGCCAGCGCCCCGACCGACATCACGGTGACGGTTCGGTGATGGCCGACAGCGTTCGTTACGAAGTGTTCAAGCGCACCGGGTTCTTTGTGACCGAATCAAGTGAGCACTTCAGTGAATACGTGCCATGGTTCATCAAACGTGACCGGCCAGACCTGCTGGAGCGCTTCGATGTACCGCTCGACGAGTACATCCGCCGATGCGAGAACCAGATCATTGGCTGGGAAACCCTCCGAGCATCATTGGAAGACGATGCGCACGAGCTGACAGTGGAACGCAGTGTGGAGTTCGGCTCGTCAATCATTCACTCCATGGAGACGGGTCAACCATGTGTTATTTACGGCAATGTGGCCAACGACGCCATCATCGACAACCTGCCTTCGGGGTGCACGGTGGAGGTGCCATGCTTGGTGGACAGCAACGGGGTGCAGCCAACGCGAATCGGCGCGCTTCCCCCGCAATTGGCAGCACTCATGCAAACCAACGTCAACGTACAGTCACTGGTGGTTGAGGCGATCATCACCGGCAACCGAGAGCACGTTTATCACGCAGCCATGCTTGACCCTCATACGGCGGCGGAGTTGGATCTCGACCAGATCTGGGCAATGGTCGACGAGTTGCTGGTCGCCCACGGCGACTGGATCCCCGAGTCGCTGCGCTCCTAACCCTGCACTGTCGCAAGGTTAAGGCGGCGACGAAGGGTTGGGTGCGTCTCAGTCGTTGAGATGGTGCAACTTGGCACCCGGACGCGGCCATTGCATTTTCAGCAGCTTTCCCGTGGAGGAGACCGTGATGTAGGCCGTAGATAGGTCTTCGCCGCCGAAACATATATTCGTTGTGAGAATGTCACCGGTGGCCACGAAGTCGATCAACTTTCCGTCGGGCGAGATGACGGATATGCCGCCGTTGACGAGCGTGGCTACGCAGACGTTGCCGTCACCGTCGACACCCAGTGAGTCGAGCAATTGGAAGTCGGGGAACCCGTACAGACACACCGAGGTGTCGACCGGCCCGGCCTCCGCGACCACGCCGGGAGCGGTGATGTGGCGCTGCATGACGCGCCCATGCCACGTCTCTGCCCAATACAGCATCTTGCCGTCGGGCGACAGACCTATGCCGTTGGGGTCGTGGACGGGGAACACGATTTCGGAGATCGACGAACCGTCGGCCTTCGCGTAGAAGATGCCCGACATGTGGTGCACCCGGGCTTCGAGATCCTCCAGGCCGTGGTCAGTGAAGTAGAAGCCCCCATGGGAATCGAATACGAGGTCGTTGGGCGCCCAAAGCGGTTTGCCGTTGCACTCGGTATACAGGTCGCGCACCTCGCCAGTGGCGAGGTCGACGGTCTGGATGCGCCCGCCGATGTACTTCGACATCGTGCACGCTCCGGGGAAGGTCATCCCGTCGAGTTGCGTCTCGGTGAAGCGCGCCCCGTTGTTGCACACGTAGACCTTGTTGTCGGGACCCATGGCGGCACCGTTCGGCCCGCCTGCTATATCCGCAATTGTCTGCTTCGTGCCGTCGGGATGCACCCGGGTGAGTCGCGGCCCGAACATCTCGACGAGGATCACGGTCCCGTCGGGCATGGCGATGGGCCCCTCAGGAAACGCAAGTCCCGAGGCAACTTCGATCAACTCAGCCATGACTACCCCCATGTGTACGGCGCAAGTGAACTAGCGGGCCGCTGCGCAGCCCCACGCCTATTCACTCACCATACTGAACCTGCTGTGCGACGTCCAAAGAAAGGGAAACGCCCCCTCACCGCGTTGTTCTGAGCTAAGGGTCAGAGCGGGTCCGTCACAAAGGGCACTCGCCTCGCACGCCGAGAGCACAAGGTCCGCAATCGCCCAACTCGTGCTCAATCTGGGGTGCAATTCGGGCAACAACGGGTCAGATCTCGACTCGCATTCCGATTTCGATCACTCGCTCCGACGGTAGATGGAACGACGTCGCCACGTCGGAGGCGTTGCGCACCATCACCGAGTACAGAGCTTCACGCCATTTCGCCATGCCCGGACGATTCGACGGGATGACCGACTCGCGACCCAGGATGTAATCCGTTGTCGTCGACCGGATACCGAGACTGGTTTCGGGGTCGAGGGCCACGAACGTCTCGTCCATAAAGCCGTAGTGCTGACCTTGCCGCCCCGTAACCGAGGTCCTCGCACGTGAGCCGACGGGCGGGATGCACGTGCGGCACATCGTCGATGACGATGCCGAACGCAATCACCAAGCCGACGCAGGCGAACATCAAGCCCCAACTGACCGCCGGCACGTAGATCTGCCCTCTCGACGACGACGACGTATTGACGATGCGTGTGCGCGGCGCATAGCCGAGTTGTATGGCTTGCGAAGTGAGCGAGAACACGCCCGAGATCAGTGCCTGCGAGGCGATCACGCTGGCGGTGGCAAGCAGGATCAGCGGCAAGTAAAGAGCGTGCGGCGCCAGGAGAAAAACGGGCTGCGGATAGCGCTCGGATCACGAAGGAGAAGCGCACCCATGTCGGCACAAAGAGCCTCACCACCGGTGACAACAAGGAACAGCGAACCCATCGACAAGAACCCTCTGCGCCCGTTCTCGATGAAGTACCGGACCCCGTGAATTGGGTTCACCGCCTGCAGCACACCCGGCGTCTTCACCACGCTGACAACGCCCAGCGTTGCAATCACTGCGAACCACACCACCATGATCGGACCGAGCACTCGGCCGACGACGCCTGTACCGAAACGTTGGATGCCGAACAGCCCAACAAGGATAACCACCGACAGCGGAACCACCACTGAATTGAGTCGCCGTAGACGACTCCGAGGGCACCGACGACCATTGCTGCTCCGCCCGTCCGACCCTTCGCGTCCACGCTTCTCATTCATCTGTTCGAGCTTGATTCGCCTGCCAAGACGGCGGCGTCATGTCACATCTGTGCGCTGATACCTGGTCAATGCAAAGCTTCGCCTAGGTTGTGAGAATGAGGTCACGTCAAGCCCTTGCCTTGGCCATAGCGTTCATCGCTGCCACTTTGGCCCCAGTGCGCCCAGCATCGGCGGCTTCCAACACC
>JANYHQ010000516.1 GCA_025358985.1 Acidimicrobiales bacterium | reverse complement strand
TACCTGCCGCAACTCCAACGGGTGATCTCCTTCCGACGCCCAGACCGCCAATGCTTGACCTCGAGCACCAAGATGTCCCGCCTCATCAAGGATGGCGAGTGCATCCTCATGGGCCTCCAATAGTCGACCAAGTCCGCCGTCTTCTTGCGCTCCTTGCTGAAGGCCAACGAAACGCTCGTAGGTTCGGCCGTGCCCTGGAAATGGGAGATGGCGTCCGGATCGAGCTTCGGCCAGGAAGCGGGCGCGTTGATCGTCAGGATGCATGACGGCGCAGAGAATCGGCGAACCCACCCGCACATCTGCTGACGGCGCGACCACTGGTGATCACTCGCAACTCCACCGGTGCTGCCATGGTCACTCCATGCGCGCGCATGCGATTCCAGATCTCGTGATCCTCCGACAAGCCCAGAGGAGCCCAGCCGCCCACGGCGCGGTAGGCATCGAGGCGGATGCCCATGTTGGCCCCGTGGACGTGGGGATGATCTGACCCATCGTTGGGCAACAAATCTGTATACGAAGACCGGAACCCGTTTTCCACCACGGGCGACTGCCCGTCGAATTCAACCACGTCAACTACACCAGCCAAGGCTTGTGCGCCGCGATCGGCGTAGTGAAGTTGGCGGCTGATCCAGTCCCTGGGCACCATCGTGTCAGCATCGGTGTTGCATATCCACGTACTCCAAGGCTGTGCATCGTTGAGCCTGGCCACACCGGCGCCCACTCCTATGGCACGGGCAGTACCAACGCGACCATGCGCCGTTTGTACCAACACAGAGTCACTTCTTGACGATGCAAAACTCTGCACCAGTGACTCTGTAGAGTCGGTGCAATTGTCAGCCACGGTGACAATGACGGCCTCGGCAATGTGAGGACCGCAATGCTCAATTGCCGTGGCCACTGACTGCAACGATGCGATGATCGTAGCTTCCTCGTTGCGGGCCGGAATTACTGCGATCACTCTCCATCGGTTGATCGATCGTGGAGGAATGCTCATAGTGTCCAACCGCTGATTGTCTGATCGGCGTCGCGGTAGTTCCCCACGTTCGGCGGCCCGAGGACGTCGTTGAGGATGGCATGTACGGCGTCGCCTCCGGCGGTGACAAAGTCGTCAGCGTGTCCTCGCCAGTGGCCAGCGAGCACCATGCATCCGGGCTGTGCCGATCCCACCGTGCGCGCCAACACCTCATGGATGTCATCAGGCGGTAGGTAGTACAAGAAGTCGGCTAGCACAATGAGATCAAACGAACCCGAGGGCCAATGCGTCGGCACACTGGAATGACGCACCGATACATTGGAGTGTTGGAGAACGGCATCTCTGGTGAGTTGGACCGCCTCATTGGATCCATCCCATGCTTCGAGGGTGGTGCAGCGCGCCGCGAGATCGCTGGTGAGTGTGCCGTTGGAACATCCAGGTTCAAATCCACGTTCATATGTGGGCTTATGGAGCATGGCGCAGAGCAGGGAATAGCGGCGTTGCTCGTACCAACTCAACCGATACCCCCATGGATCGGGGTCAGCTGCGTATACCGCGTCGAAGTGATCGCGCTGGTTGTTCAACACCAGAACACCTCTCGACTACGGCGGAAATGCGACAGCACGGCGGGAGGAAGGATGGTGGCGCCGAAGTGATCGGTGATCTGTGACTGGAACATCTCGATGGCCTGTTGCTTGGCGTGCTGTGCTGCCTGGCTGACGTCAACTGCGCCTGTGCGTTCCAATGCAAAATCACTGGGTCGGGCCCAATGCCAAGCCCAGATTGCGTATTGCCAGACGCAGGCCTCGGGAGCAAGAATCGCGCAAGCACAAGCATGCTCGAGGGCCATGGCGGTAGCGGCGTGGTCGGGGTGTCCATCGTTGCGCCATGGACCGATGACCAAAGCGCTGCCATCGAGGATATCCAGTAACTGCGCGGAAATTTCCTGCCGATGCCCAGGGAGATTGCCGTCTGAAAACCCCAGGAACTGAACGGGATGGGTGACCCCCAACCAGGCGGCGGCTTGGCTACTTTCCAGTTGACGTTGGTGTCCCAACCCTTCAGCACCAGGATGAGAGTTGTCACCATCGGACACCACCACCACGCGCACGTCCCATCCAGCCCGACATAGGTCGAACATGGTGGCCCCCGCCCCGAGGACCTCATCGTCAGGATGAGGGGCTACCACTACGGCTCGAGGCGAACTCAGAGTGGTGATGGTCAGCGTCGGAGGGAACAGCGGAGGGAGAGCATCGAGGTAGCAGTCCCAGTGCGCTTCGGTGGTGCCTATGTCGTGCGATGTGAACGGCGGGGAAGTGGGGGGAGCGCTTACGTGTCTGTTGATCTGAGGGGACATTGGCCGTTGAATTACCCACTGGCTTCGAGCTTGAAACGATGATTGGCACAAGAGTTTCATCTCACCGGCGACCGGGTACGAACGCCAGCATGGGCATCACACCTCGTTCAATTCGTCACCCCATTCGGTCTTTGGTCCGCGAGTCCATCGTCAGCGCGCTGGCCATGATGGCCTGGAAGAACCGCGACCGGATCATTGCTCAAGCCAGATCGATGCTGGGCAGCAAACACCAGAAGGCCGATACGAGTCGCCCCATGGGGGACCAGTTTGTACCGACGGTGGCGGATCGCCCACCCACCCTGTTCGAAGCCCGTCAGGCGGAGTCCGCGGCCCCGATCACTGCAGCCGTGTCGAAACAGTACGAGTCCATGTCAGAAAGGGGAATTCATGACATCAGCGACGAGGTGAAAGCTGAGTCATGAGAGGCGGCTTATGTGGATGTGTAGCCGCTGACCTATTGCGGATAGACATCTGCATATGACTTCTTCAACATCTTCGGGACTGCAATTACGCTCACTGATCACTTCCGAGGGCATCTTGGAACTGTCGTTGGCGCAGGTGGATACACCAGCCCCAGGTCCCGATGACGTGGTGGTGAGGGTGGAGGCGGCTCCCATCAATCCGTCCGACCTTGGATTGCTGTTCGGGGGCGCCGACATGACCACCGCATCTATCGCGGGAACTCCGCAAAGCCCGGTGGTGACGGCAACTATCGCGCCCGCAGTCATGCGGGCCATGGCTGGGCGTGTGGGCCAGTCGCTGCCGGTGGGCAACGAGGGCGCTGGAGTGGTGGTGGAAGCTGGTTCGTCCGATGCTGCGCAGGCGTTGATGGGCAAGACGGTGGGCGTACTCGGCGGCGCCATGTATTCGCATTACCGCACGCTTCCTGTGGCCCAGACCCTGGAACTGCCGGCCGGCACAACATCGCGTCAGGGAGCGTCGTGCTTTGTGAATCCGTTGACGGCGTTGGGCATGGTTGGCACCATGCGATTGGAGGGCTACACCGCCCTGGTGCACACCGCGGCGGCTTCCAATCTGGGACAGATGCTGCAGAAAGTGTGCCTCGCCGATGGGGTGGCTCTGGTCAATATCGTACGCAAACCTGAGCAGGAAGCACTCTTGCGAAACATAGGTGCCACACACGTTTGCAACTCCAGCGCACCGTCGTTCATGGATGACCTCACGGCTGCGTTGGTGGCCACCGGGGCCACATTGGCCTTCGATGCCACCGGCGGCGGCAAGTTGGCTGGCCAGATCCTCACCTGCATGGAAGCGGCAGCCAACGCCACCGCCAAGGAGTACAGCCGATACGGATCCACCACCCACAAGCAGGTGTACATCTATGGCGGGTTGGATCGCAGTCCTACCGAGCTCAGCCGCAACTTCGGAATGGCATGGAGCATCGGCGGGTGGTTACTGACGCCCTTCCTACAGAAAATCGGGACGGAGGCCGCACAAGCGTTGCGCCAGCGAGTGGCGGCCGAGATCACCACCACCTTTGCCAGCACCTACACCAATGAGGTGTCGTTGTCCGAGGTGCTCCAACTCGACGCGATAGCCGTCTACGCCAAGCAAGCCACCGGCGAGAAGTACCTGATCAATCCCAGCCGCTGAGACCTCGGATACGTAAACGCATTCGGTGGACGGACCCGTGTGGCCAACATGGATGGTGGGCAATGGACGGGTTTCGCTCCACTCGCATCATCCAGAGGAAATCATCGGGCTGAATCGAGAGCAAGTTCATACGTCTCAGTGTGGGCTCCTGGCCATAGCGGCACAAGTGGCGTGAAAGACATTTACCGCAAGAAAGAAGCCATCACGAGTGGTTGACCTTTTTGGTGAGGGTCGCCAGAATGAGGACATGGAACGGACTGCCCGCCATCGCGTTGTCACCTTCGTGGCGCCGGGCACCTGCATGTTCGAACTGTCTGTGGCCGGCGAGGTATTTGGGTCCGACCCACAACTAGGGATGGACTGGTACCGCTTCAGCGTGGCCGCAGAACACCCTGGCCCGATGGCGCTGGGGTACGGCCTCAGTCTCGATGTCAAACATGGGCTCTCGGCCTTCCGCACTGCTGACACCATCGTAGTGGCGGGGTGGCCCACCGACTCTGTCGCATCACCGCAACTGCTGGCCGCCCTTCGAGGTGCTCATCGGCGGGGCGTACGTATGGTGTCGTTTTGTACGGGGACGTTCCTTCTGGCCGAGGCGGGTCTACTGAATGGACGCAAGGCCACTACCCACTGGAATGCCGCCGATAGATTCCGAGTCCGCCACCCGGATATTTATATGGATGCTGATGTTCTGTATGTTGACAATGGTGACGTACTCACCTCGGCCGGATCGGCCTCGGCCATCGACTTGGCCATTCACGTTGTGCGCAACGACCACGGTGCCCACGTGGCCAACCTGGTTGCCCGCCAACTGGTGGTGGCCCCCCATCGCCACGGTGGTCAGGCTCAATTTGTGACGGCACCTCATGCGCCGGTTGCTGAGCAAGAGAGCCTGGGCGCCACGTTGGAGTGGATTACCGAGCACCTCCACGAGGACCTGCCGCTGACGGCCATGGCCCGCCACGCCAACCTCAGTACACGCCAATTTTCACGGCGATTCCAGGAGTCGGCCGGCACCACCCCTCACCAATGGTTGATCCGCCAACGGGTGCTTCACGCCCAAGAGTTGCTGGAGCAAGGGCACCTATCCATCGAAGAGGTGGCCCAACGATGCGGATTCCGCAGTGCCGCAGCCATGCGCCCCCACTTCGCCCGTATGGTGACCACGTCCCCTGCGGACTATCGCCGGTGCTTCGCTCACTGTTGAAGACCGAACTGAAGACCCTCTGCGCGCTTATGTGCTTGGCGGTTGGGTTCGGTGCCTGTTCCACACCAACGCGTCGGCTGCGCCAGCAACCGGTGGTGAGTGTGGTGGTCACGAGTAGCACTGTCACCCAACCCACCACCAGCGTGACCTCCGTACCCGTCTCCAGCTCGTCACCGCCCACCAGCCCGCCCAGTACGGCGGCCACTACAACTACGACGACCCCGGATATGGGCGAGCATGCCATCCGTACCATCGTGTACGACGCTGGAATGCAGCAACTACCGGGCGCCGCCGGAACCAGGAGATGGTGGGGAGTGGTGTCGGCACCGAGCGACGGACTGGGACCGTTCCCGGTTGCTGTGGTGTTGCACGGCGCCCACTCGTTTTGTTCGGGCGCCAGCGGCACTCGAGCGTGGCCGTGCCCGGAAGGAACCGAGATTCCCAATCATGAAGGGCTCGCCTATCTCACTGATGCGTTGGCCCGACGTGGTTTCGTGGCCATTGCCCCGGGACTCAACGCAGAGTACGCGCTGGACCGAGAAGGTGGCGTACCGGGCACCATCACGGCCGCCATCGTGGAGCGCGACCTCCGGGCCCTGCAGACCGGACAACCGGCCTTCGGGATCAACCCTTCGATGGTCGACCCCAGCCGATTGGTGTTGGTGGGCCACTCCCGGGGTGGGTCCATCGCTGCGGTACTTGCCCGCCCGGACAGCACATTGTCCGCCGCATATCCCACCCGCGGCGTGGTGTTATTGGCCCCCAGTCCAGACACGGTTGAACCCGACCGTTTGGCTGATGTTGCAGCCGTCGTGGTGGTGGGGACGTGCGACGGTGACACTGGCGTGACTGCGGCCAACTTCGCTACGGCCGCGCTCGTGGCAAAGCGCCAAACTCCGGTGGGTCTGGTGATAATGGACGGAGCCACCCACAACGCCATCAACGACCGCTTGGCGCCAGAGGAAGTGCTGGACGGACGACCGGGGTGTGGCGACGGCGACCGACTGACTCCGAGTGCCCAACGCGAACTGCTGGCGGCTTCGGTCCCCGAACTGGCACGTCGGGTGCTCGGATCTCCTGCTGTCGGAATCGGGGCTGCCGTTTTTGACCCTATGCGCGCTGATGATACTGGAAGTCCACGAATCAGCGTGGTCCACATTGATCCCAGCTCGGCTCGCAGGTCGCTACTCCCGGACCTCACCTCGCCGGGAGCGGGCGATGCTCTGTCGAAGGGCTTGGCCACCACGTGGTGCCCGGCCGGTACTTATTCGTCGTACTCGCGTCCAGGCACCGAGCGCTGTCATCGGGTGGAGCTCGATGATCTGGTGGGGACACCAGCGGCATTGGCCATGTCGTGGGACCAGCCCGGCGCATCACTTACCGCACCTGGTGGCGTTGAGGCACCGGGCGCGATTCTCGTGGTGCGGGCGTTCGCCGACCCCATCGACGAGCGGATGGGGCCGGGGCCGGTGATACTCCAACTCAGCGGTCGGCGCCCTGATGCCAGCATCTGGACTGCGCAGATCACCGTGCCCGTGGCTGCATTGGGTGCACCGTTTCCGCCGTTTGGCGCCCGCCGCGGCGCAGTGCTGTGGACCGAGCAGCGCTTGGCGCTCGACACACCACTCACCGCCGTGACGGTGACGGTGATGTCGCCTGCCCAAGGTTCACTGCAATTGGTGAGCCTGGAAGCAGTGCGGCTGCCTTAGACCGCAACCGCGTTGACGTTGTACTCGGCTACCAGTGGTTGATAGCTGTCCATAGTGGCCAGGGCGGCGTCACGGTCCATGGGCGGAAGGCCGAGGGCGGCGAG
>JANYHQ010000268.1 GCA_025358985.1 Acidimicrobiales bacterium | reverse complement strand
CCTCTCCGGCCGGCCGTACGCAGTCGCCCAAGAAAGCGGGCCTGCGGATAGAAACCACCTCACCCACCACCGTGGTTGCTTCCACCGCCACCACAGCGTCGGCGCCGGGGGGCATGGGGGCACCGGTCATGATGCGGATGGCGGTGCCGGCGATAACTGCGACGGTGGGGGCGGCGCCTGCGGCCAGTGTGGCGATGATCTGCAGGTGGGTCGGTGATTGGTCGGTAGCTGTACTCGTGTCGGCCGCTCGTACAGCAAAGCCGTCCATGGCGGTGTTGGCGAACGGGGGAATGGCCTCGGCCGCGTACACGTCCTCGGCCAATACCAGCCCCAGGCAGTCCGCCAACTCGGTGTCCACCACGGGCAGAGGAGCACACCGCTCCAACACCCACGCCTGCGCTTCGTCCAGAGAGAGCAACGCCATAGTGCCAAACCCTGGCAGATCATGGGCCTCATGGAAAACTGCTTCGGTCGAGAGGGCGGCGGTTCTGGAATATTGCGGCAGCGAACTACGCTGGCACTCTTACCTGGCGAGTGCCAGCAGTCCGTTTCGGTCAAGTCCCTCGGAGCACCCATGCCCACGTATGAATATGCCTGCAAGAGTTGCGGCAATCGCTTCGACATCGTCCAGTCGTTTTCTGATGATGCCCTGACCTTGTGCAGCAAGTGTCAGGGTCCGCTGAAGAAGGTGTTCGGCAACGTCGGCATCTCGTTCAAGGGCAGCGGCTTCTACAAGACAGACAGTCGGGCCAGCACCAGCGCGTCCAGTACCGCCAAGTCCTCGAACGGCTCCAATGGATCAAGCGGATCGTCGGACTCCTCTTTATCATCACCTTCGACCTCGTCTGACTCGGGCAGTTCGTCGGGATCCAAGGATTCGTCCACCTCGACTACCAGCACATCGAGCAGCGGGTCATCCGGCGACAGTTCCAAGTCGCACGGCCACTCCCACGGCTCGGGTGCCCACACGCACTGACCCGAATTGGGGTACTCCCCTTGCGTGAGAATTGGGGTACTCCCCTTGCGTGAGATCGGTCAACCGTGGCACTGTTCTTCTCTTCCCTCTCGACCGCTGTTCGCTCGCGTCCTGCCGAGGTGCAGGAGAGGGAGGCCCCAGTGCGCCTCATGCGCCATCACCGCTCGGTGATCGTCTTTTGGACCATCACGGCATTACTTGCCGTTGTATCGGGTCGACTCGTCGGCCGAGCCGTCACCAGCACAGGGGCTAGTCGCTGGGGACCGGTTCGCCGCGTTGCGGTGGTCACCACTCACATCAGTCCCGGGGACCCGCTGCTGGCCTCGGATGTGGAGCTGCGCGAGATCCCGCAATCCTTTGCCCCGCAGAAACCGGTCCTGACCGTGGCCGAGGCCACCGGGCGCACCGTCCGACGCGAGTTGGCCCCCGGCGCACCCATCGACGGTGAAGAGTTGGTCCCCAGTCTGGTCAGCGCGCTGGCGGCCAGAACGGGCCCGCGCCGACGCACCATGATCGTGGCCACCACCGATAGCGCTCTGCGCCTTGCGCCCGGGGACAGGGTGGACGTCTTGGCGTCCCTCGACGGCAGCGGCGTCACCGAGGTGGTGGTGCCCAATGCTGAGGTCCTGGCCAGAACCGATCGGGCGGTCACGGTGGCGGTGCCCATCTCCGATGCTCCCGTGTTGGCTCAGGCCCTCACGTCACGATCAGTGACACTGGCACTCCGAGGCGCCTGACCATGACCCCGACACTGTCCTACCGTATGTACTACCGTTTACTTTTGGCGATCCGAGCAAAACGATCCATCTCGCTCCCCCCTGACCTCACTACCGCGATAGACGCCGCCGCGACCGCCGAGGGCACGTCATTCAGCGCTTGGATCACCGCCACGGTGACTCACCGGCTACGCCTCGAAGCGGGCCGAAAAGGCATCGCGGAATGGGAGCAGGAGAATGGTCCATTGAGCTCGGAAGAACTTGAGATCGGGCTCGCACGCGCCCGAGCAAGCCTGAAGACCGGCGGTTGAATGCCCACCAGGAACAACGACACGCATGTCGGAGTCACGTATGACACGGGGGCGTTGATCGCAGCCGAACGCAACAATCGGGCAATGTGGGCGCTACACGCTGGATTTCTGGCTGAGGAAGTCCTGGTGACTGTCCCCGCCCCGGTCATTGCTGAGGCGTGGCGAGGTGGCAGCCGCCAAGCCAACCTCGCCCGCCTGCTTGCCCTCTGTGAGGTGGAACCCATGTTTG
>JANYHQ010000248.1 GCA_025358985.1 Acidimicrobiales bacterium | reverse complement strand
GCCCCCATCATGGAACTGGCCATGGGGCGCGTTCCTGCGTTGCAACATGCGGGCGTCAACGAACTCATCAACGGCCCGGAGAGCTTCACCCCGGATGGCAACTTCATTCTTGGTGAGGCGCCTGAGTTGAAGAACTTTTTCGTCGGTGCCGGTTTTAATGCATTTGGTATTGCCGCTGGCGGGGGAGCGGGCATGGCGCTAGCACAGTGGGTGCACGGCGGCATGGCCCCGTATGACCTCAGTGTGGTGGATATTCGCCGCTTCGGTCGGCCCCACCGCAACACGGAGTGGGTGCGAACACGGACGCTGGAGGCCTACGCCAAGCATTACACCATGGCCTGGCCATCGGAAGAGCACATTGGCTCTCGACCAACACGAACCTCGCCTCTCTATGCGCGCCTGCTTTCTCGGGGTGCATGCTTCGGGGAAAAAATGGGATGGGAGCGGCCCAACTGGTTCGCGGATGCCACGCTGGGCGAGATCCCCCACGATAAGTACACGTACCAACGTCCCAACTGGTTCGCGGCCGTTGGGCGCGAACATCGGTCCACCCGCAAGGCAGTGGCATTGTTCGATCAGACTTCGTTCGCCAAGTTTGTGTTGAAAGGGCCGGACTCGTTGACGGCACTGAACTGGCTGTGTGCCAACAACGTGGACAAGCCAGTGGGGTCGCTCACGTACACCCAGTTGCTCGATGACAAGGGCGGTATCCAGTGCGACCTCACGGTGGCTCGAGTGGCCCATGACGAGTTTTACATTGTCACCGGTACAGGGTTTGTCACTCACGATTTTCACTGGATCCAGTCCAACATCGCCACATCTCTGAATACCCAGTTAGTAGACATCACCTCGGCCAATTCAGTACTCACGCTGATGGGTCCCCATGCCCGTACGGTTCTGCAACGAGTCACCACCAGCGAACTATCCAACGAACAGTTTCCGTTCGCCACGTGGCGCACTATCGGGATCGGTGGCTGTGAGGTGATGGCCTTGCGGGTCACCTACGTGGGCGAACTGGGCTGGGAACTGCACCTGCCGGTGGAATCTGCCACCACGGTGTATGACGTCATCATGGAAGCAGGAGTCGATGTGGGGTTGGTCAATGCTGGCTACCGAGCCATCGAGAGCCTGCGACTGGAAAAGGGATACCGGGCGTGGGGATCCGACATTGGACCCGACCACACTCCTCTCGAAGCAGGCCTTGGTTGGGCTTTGAAGCTGGGCACCAACATCGACTTCAAAGGCAGGACAGCGGCCACACTGCAACGAACGGCGGGTGTGAAAAAGCGTCTGACGGCCTTCACGGTGGACGATCGTGATGTGGTGTTGCTGGGCCGAGAAACCATTTATCGAAACGGTGAACGGGTGGGGTGGCTCACCAGCGGCGGGTATGGATACACCGTGGACAAGCCCATTGGCTATGGATACGTACGATGCTCCGCTGGTGTCACCGCCGATTACGTCCTCAGCGGAACGTATGAGCTGGAAGTGGCCACCGAGCGGGTGCCATGTACTCCTTGGCTCACGGCCCTCTACGACCCGGCCATGAGCCGAGTGAAGGCGTAGCCATGGCCACACCAGAAGCGCTCGGAGTAGTGCCGTCCCGAGCCCGTGTGGTGATCATCGGGGGCGGCATCCTCGGGTGCAGCATCGCGTACCACCTCACCAAGATGGGCGAGCGTGACGTGGTGCTCATCGAGCAGCACAAGCTCACTGATGGGGCCACCTGGCACGCAGCCGGGCTGGTGGGGCAATTGCGCTCATCACGTAACACCACGCGGATGCTGGAGCATTCCGTGGAAATGTACCGGGGCCTGGAAGCCGAAACAGGACAGGCCGTGGACTGGCACGAAGTGGGCAGTCTTCGCCTTGCTTGTTCCCCCGAACGGGTGATGGAACTCAAGCGATTAGCCACCATGGCCAAGAGCTTCGGGTTGCCCATGGACATCATCTCCGCAACCCGCGCCCAAGAGATGTTCCCGCTGATGACGACGGTCGATGTGCTGGCGGCGGCGTTTCTACCCACCGACGGGTATATCGACCCTGCCAGCGTCACCCAGGCCATTGCCAAGGGGGCTCGCTCACGTAACGCCGTGTTCGTGGAGAACACCAAGGTGGTGTCGATTACGGTAGACGGTAGGCGCGCCACGCAAATCCGTACGCACAATGATGAACGCGGCGACGAGATCATTGAGTGCGACATGGTGGTGAACGCCGCTGGCATGTGGGGGTTGGAGATCGGTCGAATGGTGGGGGCCCGCGTACCCGCCTTTGCCGTGGAACACCAATACCTCCTCACGGGACCTATCACGGAGATGTCCCCGGCTGACATTGCTGGTATGCCAACCATGCGCGACCCTGATCACTTGGTCTATTACAAGCCCGATGGACCGGGCCTCCTCGTGGGTGGTTACGAGCCAGACACGCTGGCCTTTGCCGAGTCGGGGATCCCCGTGCCGTTCCAACATCAATTACTCGACCCCAACTTCGATCGGTTCGAACAACTGGCGGTGCTAGCCACGAAACGTACGCCGTGCATCGAAACGGCGGGTATTCGCTCCTTGATCAACGGTCCCATTCCGTACTCGGCTGATGCCGATTTCGTGATGGGCAAGGTACCTGAGCTCGACAACTTCTATGTGGCCACCGGGTTTCTCTATGGCATTGCGGCGGGGGGTGGCGCAGGCAAGATGATGGCGGAGTGGATCCTCGAAGGGCGTCCATCGTTGGATTTGTGGCCCCTTGACGTACGTCGTTTCGCCTTTCATCACACCACCCGCCACTTCATGTACCCCCGAGCGGTGGAGCTCTACGGGCACCACTACAAGTTGTCCGCTCCGGGCAGTGAACATCTCAGCGCTCGGGGCGTGCGACGCAGTCCACTGCACCAAACACTGGCGGCTCGCAATGCCGTATTTGGCTCACGGGGCGGGTGGGAGCGACCCAATTGGTTTGCCCCGGATGGGGTGGAGGCGCTGGACCGACCGTCGTTCGGCCGGCCGAATTGGTTCGACCATGTGGGCCGCGCCCATCGCGCCGTGCGCGGCGGCGTAGGCCTCATCGATCAGACCTCGTTCGCCAAGTTCGAGATCACCGGGCCTCGCGCGTTGGCGGCCGTGCAATGGCTGTCGGTGGCGGACATGGACAAGTCGATCGGTACCGTCACCTATACGCAGTTGTGCAACGAACGAGGCGGCATTGAGTGTGATCTGACCATGGTCCGTACTGCGGTGGACTCTTGGTATGTGGTGACCGGGGCGGCGTTCGGCGCCCATGACATGGGATGGATACGGTCCAATTCTGTAGCCGATGGTTCAGTAGTTATCCGTGATCTCACGTCGGCTCGGGCGGTGATCAATCTGTGCGGACCGCTGTCACGCCAGGTGCTCGAGGCGGTGTGCGAAGACGACGTAAGCAACGCTGCGTTCCGCTACGGACGCGCTCGGGAACTGACCGTCGGTTCTGCCCCCGTGCTGGCCGTGCGTATTGGTTACGTGGGGGAATTGGGATGGGAGCTCCACATCCCCACCGAGTACGCCGCCCACGTCTACGAGTTGCTGCGCGTCGCCGGTGAACCGTTCGCCATTGTGGACGTGGGGTATCGCAGTATCGACACCATGCGAATAGAAAAGGGCTATCTGTACTGGTCCACGGACATCACACCCGATACCACCCCGTGGGAAGCCGGCCTCGATTGGCGGGTGAACCTCGACAAGGGTGACTTCTGTGGACGTGGCGCCCTATTGGCCCAACGTGAAACCGGCATCAGCCGCAAACTGTGCACGTTCACCCTGGAGTGCAACCCAGACACCATGGCCTACCCGGTAGGGGGCGAGGCCATCATCTTCGACGGTGACGTGGTGGGTTTCACCACAAGTGCCAACTTCGGCCATAGCGTGGGCAAGCCAATTGCCTATGGCTATGTGCCGATTGCGTTGGCTTCGCAGAAAGAGTTCGTGGTCGAGGTGTACGGAGAATCAGTACCGGCCGAGCGCCATGAAGGTGCGTTGTACGATCCAGCGGGGACCCGGCTCCGTTCGTGACCGATCTGCGCGCTTACCTTGATCGGGTGCCGTTGCTCTGCGGCGGCGAGGTCAACGTGGTTCGACGCTTGGCAGGTCTCACCAACCTCAATCATCTCATCGAGCACGACGGGCACCGGTA
>JANYHQ010000219.1 GCA_025358985.1 Acidimicrobiales bacterium | reverse complement strand
CGAGCGCAGGATCATCGGCGCTCACCATTTCGGCCGACCACAACTCCTGAATCACGGGCACGTGGTGATGGGCAATTCCGGCACTGCGGTAGCCAAGCGTGGCGCCCGTGAGCTCAAACGGTGTCCGTAGGTCGATCACCGTACGCACACCGAGCTCCGTGAGGACCCGAAGGTCCGCAGTGGTGAGCGGTCCAAGGTCATCGGCTCGATACAACAGGCCTTTGTTGATCATGCGACCATCACGATTTTCAATACCGCCAAGATCTCGGAAATTGAGTGGTCCCTCCAACCGGACATGTCCCGGTACTGCACTACTCGTAGGCGCGCTGATCATGTTGAGAGCTTACGAGATTCGGGTGACAACGTGGTCTCCGATTGATGAACGAAGTACGAATAGCAGGGTCGCAGCCGTAGGGAGGTGCCGAGTGTCACGGGCGGGCATCCGGGCGTTGCACCTCGTAGCGATAGCCGACCCCTCTGATGGTGGTGATACGCGCCGGGTTGGAGGGGTTGTCTTCGATGCGGCCTCGCAGTCGCTTGACGTGCACATCGAGCGTCTTGGTGTCGCCCACATAGTCCGACCCCCACACGCGATCGATGAGTTGGTCGCGCGTCAGCACCCGGCCCACCCGTGACATCAATAGTTCAAGGAGTTCAAATTCCTTGAGGGGCAACTGCACCACCTCGCCGTGTACCCGCAATTCGTGGCGATCTACATCGAGTCTGATGTCCCCAACATGCAACACCGCCGTGTCGCCGACATTGGTTTGGTCCGGCGAGCGCCGCAACACTGCCCGCATTCGGGCCACCAGTTCCCGGATTCGATAGGGCTTGGTGACGTAGTCGTCGGCCCCCAGTTCCAGGCCGAGCACCACGTCTAGCTCACTGGTTCTTGCGGTGACCATGATGATGGCCACACTGGACGACTTGGTGCGAATGGCACGGCATACATCAATGCCCGACATCCCCGGCAGCATCACGTCCAGCAGGATGACGTCGGGACTGGTGCGTTCGAACTGCACAAGGGCCTCTTTGCCGTCTTGGGCCACCACCAGGTCAAAGCCCTCGCGTTCGAGACCCACCACCAACGCTTCTACATATGAGGACTCGTCCTCAACCAGTAGCACCACCGGCCTGTTCTCAGGTTGCGCAGGAATCTGTTTTACCCCCACTGACTTGACGCTGGATTCGACGATCGTCATGACACTCCTCAGGATGTTGCGGCGGCGCCGGACAGCGGCATAGGACCGATTGGCTCGGGGTTCAACAATTCATGGCTGGGCGATGCACTACGTATGGATCGCGCCGTTCCCATTGATGAAACGGCGGGTACTCGTAACGAAAACGTGGAGCCGTGTCCCTCGATGGATCGCACAGACACCTCACCACCGTGGTTCACCGCCACGTGTCGGACGATTGCCAACCCCAAGCCAGTTCCTCCAGTGTCGCGTGCCCGCGCTCGGTCCACCCGGTAGAAGCGTTCGAAGATCCGCTCTCGATCACGGGCCGGAATGCCGATTCCTTCGTCGGTGACCTCGATGACGATATCCGCACCCAGTTGAACTGATAAGCGCACAGACAATCCCGGATCGGAGTACTTCACTGCATTGTCGAGCAGATTGGTGAGCGCCGTCACCAGTTGGCGACGATCGCCAAGCACCACGGCCTCCACCGGAACTTCGTCCACCCGCAGCAGTACCTCGCGTTGGGCCGCTCCGGCCTTGGTTCGCTCCACCGCCTGATCCACCACCTCATGGATGGAACACAGCTCGGGCCGTGGACCCTCCGCTGCTTCGATCTGGGCCAATGACAACAGATCACTGATGGTGTGACCCAGTCGCTGCGCTTCGGTCTCCACTCTCGACGCCAAGCGACGAAGCACGGCTGCTGAGGTCTCGCTCGTCATCGTCTCCGCCAGTACCGACAATGCTCCAACGGGCGTACGCAACTCGTGGGAGATGTTGGACACGAAGTCACGACGGATGGCGTCGATGCGCTCGCGGTCCGACACGTCGTGTACCACTGCCACCGTGCCGAGTACCGCGTCTCGCGACTGCAACTGTCGCCCCGGTGAGTCCGCCGCAGTGGACACCGGCTTGCCAGCTACTTCCAACGTCCGGCGGGGCGGACCGTAGAGGTCGACGTGGCGAAACTCCGATCTCCCCAGTGCTGCTGCTGCCAACACATCGCGTACCGCCTGCCCCACCATGGTCTCACTGAGTGGCTCGTCGCGAATGATGACGTCAGCCAACGTGGAGAACACCACATTGCCGCGCTCGTCGCATACCTGTACTCCGTCGCTGACCGAGCGCAGTGCTCCGCAGACACGCTCGTAAGCGGCGAACAGTTCTTCATGGGCTGTGGTGAGATCTGCGAGATGACGCTGCGCCGTTTCCAATCGCGCCGACAGTTGCAACGGTCGTTCTTCCGGCTTGCCGAACGGCTTGCGAGTCACGGTGAGCAACGTACGAAACGATGTTGGACGCAGTAACACCGGAAGGTGAACGAAAGATGACGTGTTTCACAACAGTGGGTCACAACTGGCCAGTGTCGCTCAGTCGTGGTCAGTCGTGGTCAGTCGTGGTCGTGTACGCCGGCGCCCATCATGGCGTAACGCATACGGTTGCTCACGTTCACGGCATGGTCGCCCAAGCGCTCGTAGAATCGGGCCACCAACGCCATTTCTATGGCAAGAGGCAAACTGAGTTCAGCATCAACTATCTCGGCCAACAGCGCTGCATGCAGGTCATCGAGTTCATCATCGAGGGTGCGCAATCGGTGGGCTTGTTCCACGTCGCGGGTGATGTATATCTGTCGGGCTCGGTCCCACAGATCACCGGCGATAAGGCCCATACGCTCCACCAATCCACGAATGCGTGGCGTGAGGCCACTCGCCAGTTGGCGAGCGCCGCGCCCCGCAATGTGCTCCACCAGATCGCCACTGCGTTCGAGCTCGGGCACGATGCGCAACATCGACAGCAAGTAACGCATCTCCTTGCCCAGCGGTGTTTGCAGCGTGAAGCAGCGTTGGATGAGCTCCTCGATCTCGGCATACACCGTATCGATGAGGCCGTCGCGTTCCATCACATCGCGAGCGGCCTTGGGATCGCTGGCCAGAAAGGCGTCCGTGGCCGCCGATACTCCAGCCGCCACCAGACCGAACAACTCGGTGACGCGAACGTCGATTTCAGCAAGGTCGTTGTCGAATTGCGAATTGCCCATACGCGAACCGTACGGAACCACGCCCCATCCGAGAAGGGTCCCTGAGTCTTCTGGCCGAACGTTTCATGGTTGTTCACCTCTCGTTCACCCTGGTGACCGGCCCGCGCAACCTTGCCCAACCAACATGGCCCGGTCATGGTTCCTCCCGCTCCCGCCACCGCCATTCCCGCATCGGCGTCGCCTGACCTGTTGTCGAGCGATCCCCGCCAACTCAAGGTCAGTAGAACCCCCGCCGACCGGGCGTACCGGATGATCACCACCGGGGCGGCCATGGCCAGTCTGGTGGTGATGGGTCTCATCTTCTTGTTTCTTCTGGTGCAGTCGTGGCCGGCCATCAAACAAGCGGGATGGCATTTCTTCACCGAATTTCAGTGGCGGCCGGACGACTCGCCGGCCATCTACGGCATCGGTTCCATGATGTTTGGAACGGTGGTGATCTCCATCATTGCGCTGCTGCTGGCAGTGCCCGTGTCCATCGGTACCGCCCTGTTCATCAACGAGTACGCGCCTCGACGCTCACGTACATTGCTGGTCTCGCTCATCGACCTGTTGGCCGCCGTACCCAGTCTCATCTTCGGGCTGTGGGGTCTGAAGTTTCTTCAGCCACGCATGAACGGTCTCACCCGCTTTTTAGGCGATCATCTCGGGTTCATCCCCATCTTCAAGACCAACGGTATTTTCGGCTCGTCCATGTTCGTATGTGGGGTGGTGTTGGCATTGATGGTAATTCCCATCATCACTTCCGTGAGCAGAGCAGTGATGGCCGAGGTGCCCCGGGTGTACTGCGAAGCGGCCCTGGCCCTGGGTGGCACCCGCGCGGGAATGGTGAAGGAAGTGATCCTGCCCTTTGGCAAAGGGGGTCTGGTGGGTGCCTCCATGCTGGGCTTGGGCAGGGCCTTGGGCGAAACCATTGCCATCGCCCTCATCCTCAGTTTCGACTTCACCGTAAGCCCACATATCTTACAGCCGGGTGGCTCATCGGTGGCCGGAACCATCGCCATCCGTTTCGGTGAAGCCAGCGACAACGGTCGCAGTGCATTGGTAGGTGCTGGACTGGCGCTGTTCGTGCTCACGTTGTTGGTGAACATGGTGGCCCGTGCCGTGGTTGGTCGAACCAAAGCGCCTAAGGGCGCCAAGAAGCCTCAGGACCTGTTGGTCCGGGCCGGAAAGTGAACACGACGTGACTGCCACCTCCGTCCCCAATCGGCGAGCCCCCCAGTACGGTGCCATGGCTGCGCTCGCTGGCCCCTTTGCAGCCGCCATCGCCGCAGTGGGGTTGCTGTTTGCCGTGACGCCGCTGAGCGGTTCGCTGGGCTTCGTATTCCTCACCTTCGTGGCTTTTGTGGTGATGCACTACCTGTTGGTGCGACGCCTGGAGGGCGCCAAAGCGGCTGCAGATCATGTGACCACCGTGCTGGTGTCATGCGCCGGGCTGGTGGTGGTGGGGCCTTTGTTGCTCATCATTGGCTTCGTGGTGAAAAAGGGGT
>JANYHQ010000205.1 GCA_025358985.1 Acidimicrobiales bacterium | reverse complement strand
GGTCGAGTGCCGCCAGCTTGGCGGTGAGCTCGTTGGCGGCGGTGACGTACGCCTTGTGATGAGTGCCGTGGTGCAGCTCCATGATGCGCGACGAGATCACGGGCTGCAGCGCGTCGGTTGCGTACGGAAGCTCTGGAAGTTCGTACTTCGGAGGTGTGCTCATGGAGAAACGGTACCCAGCTCTGCGGCTGATCAAACAGAGGCAGTATCCGCGGCGGGCGACGCCACGATCACTGACAGCGATGATGGACGACACACCACGTGTACCGGCGAGGGCAGCCGAGTGAGCTCCCCATCGAGGGCGAAACGTACGGACTCTCGGCTGAACGAGAACGTGCACTGATCCACCACTCGGCGCACCATCAACGGCGAGCTGGCTGCTTCGCCTCGTATCAGTGCCGCCAAGGCCTGCAGTTTGGGAAATCGACCCTTCGCCAGCAGCAGGCGCACATCGAGCTTGCCATCGGCCAGGCCGTCACGTTCGGCCAAGCGTCCGGGTTCCATTCCAAATCGCCCGTTGCCAACCCATGCCACCCACACCGTATGCGAAGTGCCGTCGAGTTCCACGTGAAGCCGTCTGAGTCTGAACAGCTGAATGAGAACAGAGACGATCTTGGCCAAACGGCGAGGCATCCGCTGTTCCATGCGCTGGCGTCGGCTCACCAGGTCCACATACCAACCGGCGTTGGCGTTGTTGAGAAATACCTGATCACCGGCCATGCCCACGTCGACCAGTTCGTAGTGCGGGCTGGCCAACGCAGTACGTACTGCTTCAACGGTGCCTAGGCCCACGTCGGTCGCAAAATGATTGTGGGTACCGCCCGGGCAGGCCAGCAACGCAACATCGGTCCCCGCCAATGACTGCGCCACGGTACGCATGGATCCGTCCCCTCCCCATACCGCCACCATGCTCAATGTATGAGCATCAAGGGCAGTCCTGATGGTGTCCACTGCGTTCTCGATGGCCACCAATTCAAACCGGTCGGCAATGTCGTTCGGTATGTCATCGCCACCCGTAGATCCTGTGCCCGAACCTTCATTGCTCACCAGCAGGCAGCGTTGTGTAGCACCCCTCATGGCCTGAGTTTCTACCCCAGCTTCACAGCCTCCAAACCGGTGTAACCCAGTGCGTCCGAGTCGGCGCTTGGATCGGTCCAGCCGAACACTTTGCCCAGTTCAGCCTTGCGCCTGTGCAACGCCGACGTTGGGTCCGGCCGCTACGATCAGCACCTGCTTGGCGGTCATGAGATCAGGAAGGCTTCATTGCATCAGGGTCGTCGCCATAGAGCATCTCCAGCCCAGTGAGCGCAATGAGCCTGTCCACCATGCGATTTCCACGCTCCAGGCGAAATGATGTGGCGGCGCGGTGGGTGGTGATGAGCACGCTGAGCCCAGCGCTACTGAGAAACGACACGCCTGCAGGATCGAGCACCAACTCAGAGGCACCGGCAGTGATCAATCCACTGAGCTCCGCCTCAAGCTTGGGAGCCGTGTCGGAGTCTATATCGCCATACACACCGACTGTTGTTCGGCTGCCATCTACGGTGGTTGTCAGCTCCATGGGCGTGACAGTACCGGTGATGAACCCCCTCCCGGGCGAAGATGTGGTGATTGAGTCTGTTTGGGCCGCGTCGTCGGCGGGTAAACGACCCATGCACCCCGTCATCAGCGGCCGTAAACCGCAGCGCACCCACCATGTCCTCGCTCATCATCGCCTCCCAACAGACGCCCGCCAGGACATCTATGGCGTGTTCCGGGCTACCAATCCCATGACTCACGACCACTCCGAGGGTCACTTGACCATCTCCATAGCTGCCGATTACGCCAAAGGCCACCACCTTCGCTCCACAGCCCGTGCCTGGCTCGACACCCAAAACGTGTCGGCCGAGGACCGCGACGACATCCTCTTGGTGCTCAGCGAACTGTTCAGCAACGCCGTTCGAGCCAGCGACGGCTCCAGTGAGGTCGACGTGACGCTGTCGAGAGGCGGCAGCTCGGTGGTGGTGGAGGTGGCCAACTCAGGTCAAGGATTCGAGTTGGATCAAGTACGGGCCCCAACGGCTGAGCGTGAGGGGGGCCGGGGGTTGGCCATCGCGGCGGTGCTTGGGACTCTGCGGGTTCATCGACGGGACCGCCATACAGTGGTGGAGTGTCTGCTGCACTTGCACTGAATGTGACGAGCGGCGCGTAGGCGTCACGTTTGCTGCCAACGGTGGCGGGGTATCCGCCGTTCATGCGCCGCATACAGGTGGGAACACGATTTACGCTCCAACCAAACACGCCTACGTGGGC
>JANYHQ010000204.1 GCA_025358985.1 Acidimicrobiales bacterium | reverse complement strand
CGGATTCAAGACTGTCAACGACACCTTGGGGCACGCCGCCGGCGACAAACTGCTCATCGACGTGGCCGACACCATCAGACGCAACATTCGTTCCGGCGATACCGCCGCCCGGGTGGGTGGCGACGAGTTCGTAGTGGTGCTCAATCCAGTCGTGGGACCCAATGCCGCCTTCGCCATAGCCAGTCGCCTCCGTGATGCCATCGTGACTGATGTACTGCGAGAGTCGCCGGGCATCACGTTCGGGGCCAGCGTGGGACTTGCCATCAGTGAGTTCCACGACACACCATCATCGTTGTTGAAACGCGCCGATACTGCGCTGTACCGGGCCAAGGCAAACCATGGATCAGCCGTTGAACTGGCCCCCGAGGCGCTCACGGAACCAGCTTTCGGCTAGCAGGTTTATCCCGCTCGCACCGGCGCCAGTTCCACTTCTTCACCGAAGCGTCCAATGGACTGCAGCGACAACGTAGGAGCGCCTGCCTCGTTGGCTTGGGCCAGATCCACGGTGGCGGTGAACCGCCAGTCACCGTCGCCTTCGGGGTCGGACAACCGTTGGTGAATGACCCAGCGACCCGGCTCCTCGGTCAATGTGAAGTACGCAGACGATCGGGCGTCGGCATCGGTGGCAATGGAGGCGTGCTCGCCAAAGTAGGGAGCAAGCGCCACGGCCAAGGCATAGCCGGATCGCAGCGTACGGGCGCCCAAGGCGGCAAAGGCTTTGCGGGCCAAAAGCTCCACCCATCCGAATGCCGCCGTACGCACTGCCGTACGCCAGGCTCGGGGTGGGCCGGCCACGCTGGGCAGCGCCCGTGGCAGCGCCCGCTCCACCGGTTCATCACCCGACATCCGCTCCCACTCCTCCATGAGGCTGGCATCGGTGGCGGTGAGCATCTGGCGCAACCAGTCGATGACGTCTTCGAGCGGATCGGTGTACGCCGATGACGGTAGCGATCGGTCCAGCGCCCGCCATGCGTCGGTGAGGTAGCGCAGCAGCAGCCCCTCGCTACGCTCCAATTTGTAGCGCTGGATGAACCCGGTGAACGTCTCGCCACTCTCCAGCATTTCGCGTAGGATGCTCTTGGGTGACGGGTACTCATGGATCCACGGGTGATTGTTGCGGTATACCTCGAAACAGGCGTTGAGCAGTTCCTCCAATGGTTTGGGCCACGTGATGGGGTCGATGAGCTCTATACGTTGATCGAACTCCACACCTTCGCTCTTGAGCCGGGCGATCTCGATGGCCTTGATGGCCTTCTCCTGGGCGATGAGGATGACCTTGGGGTCATCGAGTACTGACTCCAGCACACTCACCACATCCAGTACGTACGTGAGATCTTGGCGGTCCAGTGTGTCGATGACTTCGATGGCAAACGGGCCCAGCGGGGACGAGAAGCTCACCGACTGACGGTCATCGGATCCGGCCACCAGCGAGCCGATACGCACACCCTTACACGAGCCATCGTCAGCGCGCAGACGTTCTGCCACACCGGCCGCCTCCAGACTGCGATATACGGCGATGGCCCTGCGCTTGTGTTCCCGCTGACGAGCCGGGGAGTCGTGGTTGGATCGCAGTAGTTCCTTCAATGCCTCGGGCCCATCGGAGCGAGCCAACATCAAGGCCACGAGATTGGGAGTGACCCTAAAGCGTGAGGTGAGCGGCTCCGGTGCTGCGCCCACGAGCCGATCGAAAGTCTTGTCGTCGAAATGTACAAAGCCTTTGGGAGCAGAGGCACGATGCACCTTACGGCGAGCTTTGGGGTCGTCACCGGCGCGGGCCAGAGCGCGCTCATTGTCAATGATGTGTTCGGGCGCTTGGGCCCATACGTGACCATCGGGGTCAAAGCCCGGGCGGCCAGCGCGACCCGCCAATTGATGGAACTCCCGGGCCCGCAGCACCCGGACACGTGAACCATCAAACTTGGTAAGTGCGCTGAGTAGCACGGTACGGATGGGGATGTTGATACCCACCCCAAGGGTGTCGGTGCCACAGATGACCGGGAGCAACCCCTCTCCCGCCAAGCGTTCCACCAGGCGTCGGTAACGCGGCAGCATTCCGGCGTGATGGACGCCGATGCCATTGCGCAAGTACCGACCCAGAGCCTGACCAAAGCCGGTGTTGAGCTTTTCACCTACCAACGCGGCGGCGATGGCCTCACGTTGAGGTCGCGTAGTGAGGGGAAGGCTCACCAACGCCTGCGCCTGGTCGATGGCCGCCAACTGCGTACTGTGCACCATGTATACGGGAGCGAACCCCTTCTCGATGGCATCCGCGATGGTTTCGGCCACCGGCGTGGTGCGCCACTGGTGATACAGCGGTGTGGGCCGCTCCACACTGGTGATGAGGGCCACATCCCTATCCGTTCGCGCGCTTAGGTCCTCGATGATGGGGGTAACATCGCCCAGGGTGGCTGAGGCCAACAAGAATTGGCACCGCCGCATGGTGAGCAGCGGCACTTGCCACGCCCATCCCCGGTCGTGATCGGCGTAATAGTGGAACTCGTCGAGGCAGGCAAAGCCCACCCCGGTGGCATCGCCCAACCCCAATGCCTGGTTGGCCAGCACCTCGGCGGTGCACACCAATACGGGGGCGTTGCGATTGATAGATGCGTCGCCGATGGCCAGACCCACCTGATCGGCGCCCAAGAGCTCGGCCAACTCGAAAAACTTCTCCCCCACCAACGCTTTGATGGGCGCCGTCCACACTGCTCGCTCACCCCGATTGAGGGCCAATAAAATGCCCGCCACGGCCACCAGGCTCTTGCCGGACCCGGTGGGTGTGGCCAACACCACGTGAGATTCCGACGCCAGGGCCAGCGCCGCTTCCTCCTGGTGGGGATACAGCGGCCGACCCCCGGCAGTGGCCCATGTAGCAAACACATCGAGCACATCGGACGGATCAGAGCCGACCGGCGGAAGCAGCTCACGTAGGGGGATCACCCTGTCACTGTGTCACGGGCACCTCTGCTGCTGGTGCAGTTGGGCTAGACCCTGGCGTCATGACCGTTCCGCCAGCCGAGCTCGGCAGTGAGTACAGGCGCTTGGCCGAGGCCGAGACCCAAGGGTGGCGCTTGTGGGGGCCATACCTGTCGGAGCGGGCCTGGGGCACGGTGCGCGAGGACTACAGCGACGACGGCGATGTATGGGGTTCGTTCACCCACGATCAGGCCCGCTCCCGCGCATACCGCTGGGGAGAGGATGGCCTGGCTGGCATCTGTGACGAGCAGCAACGTCTGTGTTTGGCGTTTGCCTTCTGGAATGGCCGTGATCCCATTCTCAAAGAGCGGCTGTTCGGGCTCACGGGCAAGGAAGGGAACCACGGTGAGGACGCCAAGGAGTGTTGGTGGAACCTCGACTGCACTCCCACCCACTCCTGGATGAAGTGGCGATACGTGTACCCGCAAACTGAGTTTCCCTACGACGACCTGGTGGCCGAGAACGGCCGGCGCAGTCGCCTCGACCCGGAGTACGAACTGCTCGATACGGGGGCCTTCGATGAGGACCGGTATTGGGACATCACCATCGACTACGCCAAGGCATCACCCAACGACTGGCACATCCGTCTCTCGATCACCAATGCAGGCCCGGACGAGGCCACCCTGCATGTATTGCCCACGCTGTGGTTCCGCAACAACTGGTCGTGGGGGCGCAGCGATCAGCGTCCGGTGATCAATGGCGCAAATGGGGCGTTGGTGGCTGAGCACCACACGATGGGGCGCATGGTGCTCAGCGGGTCCACCCTACCCACCGCACCGTCAGTTGTGGCGTGCGAGAACGAATCCAATCACGAGAAGCTGTGGGGCACACCCGGACCGGCTTATCCAAAAGACGGCATCAACAACCATGTGGTGAACGGGGCGGCCACGGTGAATCCGGCCGGCCGCGGTACGAAGGCTGCGCTGTGGTATCAGCTCACCGTGGCACCCGGTGAAACTCGTGAGGTGGCATTGCGCTTCGGACCTGACGGTCCCGCTCGTTGGGATCCGGAGCTGTGGCAGTCCACGCTCTCCGATCGCCGGCACGAGGCCGACGAATTCTATGCCCACGTAGTACCTCCCGACACCAGCACAGAGGACGCCATGATCGTGCGTCAGTCGTTGGCCGGCATGCTGTGGTCCAAGCAGTTCTACAACTACGACGTGGCGCGGTGGCTGGACGGGGATCCGGCCGGGCCACAACCCTCCGAAGCTCGCAAACGGGGACGCAATAGTGCGTGGCGTCATCTCAACAATTTCGACGTGATCTCCATGCCTGATGCCTGGGAATACCCATGGTACGCCGCGTGGGATTTGGCCTTTCATTGCATACCGCTGGCCCATGTGGACCCTGAGTTTGCCAAGGCACAGCTACTACTCATTTGTAGAGAGTGGTACATGCATCCCAATGGGCAACTCCCTGCCTACGAATGGTCGTTGGGTGATGCCAACCCACCGGTACACGCCCG
>JANYHQ010000203.1 GCA_025358985.1 Acidimicrobiales bacterium | reverse complement strand
GGTTTGCTGCGTGCCATCCACCCGGCGAAGCACTCTGGGAGGTCACAGTAAGGCTGCGTGGTGTAGCTGCTCAGAGTCGCAACAACGTAAAGAACACCACGCTTCCGGAGCTCGTGCGTATCCAGGTCAATGAACTCGGCCGCTCCTTGAGGCGCGTCGACGATGTCGCCGCTGTGAACAGCGCCCCACGATTTGAGGTTGTAGTACGAAAGCACGTCGACGTACTTGTAGCCATCGCCGAACAACGAAGCGGACAGGTCGATATCGGTTCGCGATCGTCCATTCTTCCACCAGAGGAACAGGCGGATGGTCTGCGAATCAGGACGATCCAAGCGACTGCCGCGTGCAACGGTCCGAAGTGTTCGAGAGGACGACCGTTGGGTTAACGGAACGCTGAAGTTGCCCAGGCGGGGGTCAACGTAGCTCGCGCCAAGTGGAGCGAGCTTTTCGAACCGGCCGAGCAGGACTGCTTCACACTTCTCGACAATGCCCGCAGACTCATCCGCAGCAATGGCCGGGCGCGAATCAACTCTCGCCCACAGTTTCGCCGTCTGTCCCTTCGGAAGGAACACGCGAAGGTGCGGACGAACTTGGCTCGTACTTTTCCTCCAGGGCAGGCGCGACCGAACCTGGCTTGCACTGCCAGCAAGCGATTGACGCTCTTCGAAGTGTGCGATCAGCTGAAGGAGCACCGGCGTTGAGACATCGCCGACTACCGTCCCGAAAGCGGTTCGAACCGCTGCAGGCGAGTGATGCGTTCGCATCAACACGTCGAGTCGACGGGCGAACTCGCCGGGCCGCTCAAGGCATGCGTTCATTGCGACATCGGCATCGGAAACCGCCAGTGCACGTTCGATTCGGCTAGCGAGCGATGGCGGCCTCAGCCCTTGGCGCAAGTCTTGAAACGCAGCGGACGTCTTCGGATGCGTCGACCGGAACTCCCCAGGATGCAGTCGCTCACCGAGCCGTTTCCAACGTTCAGGCCTCCGCCAAATGTCTTCAACAAGACTCGGCGATGCCTCCAAACAATCCATCACCATTCGGCGAGCGCCTCGCGGGAGCGTCACCAGTCTCGAAGGCTTCCCGAGCGACACGTCTCCGCCGCTGACGGCAACCCACAATCGGAGAAGGTCCGTCGCCGACGACATGTGCTGCCGGATGAACGGCTCCACGAGGGACGGGACAGACCTCCACAAGAGTCCAGCGACAATGGCGGTGTTTTCGCGATGCAGCATCGTCGAAGGCAACAGCGGAACGATCGACTCTCGCTGCTGTCGAACGAACCAGTCGAGGTCGGCGACGTCGGTCGGCGACAGCGAAGATCTCGCGCTTGCGAGCCTCGTGAAGATGGCGTTGAACTCATCCCGGGACGCGATCCCGATAGCAACTGGCTCGAGCGTGTCCTCGAGCGGAGCACGGTTGGGAGGGGCCACCGGCGGACGCCAAGTACCCGCCGAGTAATAGTGTTGTAGGGCGTTGAGGTACAACGAAGCGAGGTCGGTCGAGACCACCTCCTCCGGGAAGCCTGCGTAGAGCGGGGTGAACGATTTGTCAGCACCCGACCGCTTGGCCAGGAGGGTCAACAACTCGTGCGAGAAACGGCCGAGGCGCTCGGACTCCACCGTCCGCAAGGTCTCCAACAAGTCTCTGCTGAGAACAAAACCGAGTTGGGAGGCCTCGACCGCAACGGTTGCGACGGTCTGATCAGGTTGGGTGACCGCGCCCGATCGCACCATGACTTTGCTCAGTCGTCGAAGCGCGATCTCGTTTTCCATCCGTACCTTTGTTGATAAAGGTGCCCCTGACAGAGTCAGGGGCACCAAGTGTGGAGAGCGAAGGCCGTAGTTGACGAGCCGCCGAAGCGGCAGGAAGGAACGTCCCTCATAGCCACTCCAATAGCGTAAGCGCTGTCAGCGAGCGTGGCGGCCTCAATTCCCAGTATCGCTCACCGAATTCGAAGCCCGCGAGATCTCGTCCGTGGTTCAAGCGCATCGGAGACCAAGTCTTGCGCGTGCTGCCATGCGTGCCGCTGGACTCCTTGCGGCTCCACTCCGAAGGCTGCAGCAAGGTCGGTGATGCCGTGATGGTGGCGGTAGTCCTCGACCTTGGTGGCGGCGTCGATCCAACGGCCTTGGTGTTTCGCTGAGCGGTATTCGCCGATCAGGTCCATCAGGTACGCGGGGGTTTCGATCATTGCGTCGGCGACTGCGCTCTGGACACGAGCGCCTAAGAGTTCGTCGATGCGTTCGATCTTCTGGCGGTCGCCGTCAAGGTCGGCCAGGTGCCGCTTGCGTTGTGCGAAACCATCTTCACGATCTTGTTGTCGGCGGCGGTGGTCTGCCATGTCCACTTGCAGTCCGTCTCGAAGCCGGAAGGCTCGCTCCAACGCAACATCCGGACCACGGAGTCGATCTCGGAGTGGACGTTTGCGGGCCTCCAGCTCCTTGATGTCCCGCTCGGTGTTCGCCAGGTTCCGCTGGGTGTACTCGACATCGTGCGCATAGACGCCGGGCGGGGGCGTCGGAGCTGCATCGAGAACCGCCTGCAGCCGCTGGCGTTCGCCGACAAGAGCGGGTGTGCTCAGACGCTCGATCGGCACCTCCGCTCCCCTCTCGGCGACATCGATGGCCAGTTCCTGCGCTCGGCTCGTTGACAGTCCTGCCATAAGCATCTCCGACGGCACTCGTTGCGGAGTTCGTATGTGTGCTTCGGGATCGATCTTGACGTCGCCGGTTGTGTAGATCATGTTGAGGTCGCGGCCCCGACTGAGGGCGACGTAGCCGAGCTCTCGGTACAGGTCGTCGGTGGCGTACACGAGCGCCGCATCGCACGTCAGCCCCTGCGCCTTGTGGATCGTCATGGCGTAACCGTGCGCGAGGTGGCCCTGGTCGACATACCAGCGGGGAACGTCGACGCGCTGACCATCGCCGATCGTGACGGTGAGGTCTGCGCTGCCCATCGGGTGCACGCGCTCGATCGTTGCCCGCATGCCGTTGCGTACGCCGAGGCGTCGATCGTTGCGTAGGAACAGCACCTCGTCGCCGGCTTGGAACTCCCGGCGACGATCGTCAACCTCGACCACCCGCAACGGGCCGTGAACGACTCCGGCCTCAACGAGATG
>JANYHQ010000166.1 GCA_025358985.1 Acidimicrobiales bacterium | reverse complement strand
GGCGACCCGATGGGCGCGGCGGTGGAGGGGTGGGTGTGTCTGGTTGGGTGGGGTCGGGGGACACCTCACTAGTATGCGCGCTGTACCCGGCCGGTCCGGTACGCACGCCTCTCCGAGCAAGGAACTCTCACACGTGGATCTCTTCGAATATCAAGGTCGGGCCGAGTTTGCCCGTTTCGGCCTACCCGTTCCTCCCGGTGGCATCGCCGACGATGTGGAAACGGCCGTCAAGGTGGCTGAGGAGTCCGGCTATCCGGTGGTCATCAAGGCCCAGGTGCAAGTTGGTGGGCGAGGCAAGGCGGGTGGCGTCAAGCTGGCCGAGAACGCCGATGAAGTTCGTCTGCATGCCGGCAACATCCTGGGGATGGACATCAAGGGGCATGTGGTGCACCGGCTGTTCGTGGCCAATGCCGCCGACATCGCCGAGGAGTACTACGCCAGTTACACGCTGGATCGCACCGCCAAGATGCATCTGCTGATGCTCAGCGCCGAGGGCGGCGTGGAGATTGAAGAGGTGGCCGTCACCAATCCGGAGGCCATCGTCAAACTGCATATCAATCCGGTGGACGGCATCTCCTTGGAGGCCGCCCGCCAGGCTTGTGTGGATGCCAAATTGAACCCGGCGGCGGTGGATCAGGCGGCCGCGGTGTTGGTGCAGCTCTATAGGTGCTTCACCGAAGGTGACTGCGATTTGGCCGAGATCAACCCGCTGGTGCTCACCCCGCAGGGCAAGGTACTGGCCCTCGATGCCAAGGTCTCACTCGATGAGAACGCCATGTTCCGTCATCCCGAATGGGCCGAGTACGAAGCCACCGTGGTGCGCGATGCCCGTGAGCATCTGGCCCATGACAAGGGCCTGCAATACATCGGACTGGAGGGTTCGGTGGGCATTATCGCCAATGGCGCAGGCTTGGCCATGAGCACGCTGGACGTGGTGAATCAGGTGGGAGGTTCGGCTGCCAACTTCCTGGACATCGGTGGCGGTGCCAATGCCGATGTCATGACCGGCGCCCTCGAAGTCATCAACACCGACGCTGCGGTGAAGAGCATTTTCATCAACATCTTCGGCGGTATCACTCGTGGTGAGGAAGTGGCCAAGGGGATTGTGGAAGCACTGAAGCGGGTCACGTTGAACTCGCCGATCGTGATCCGTCTCGATGGCACCAACGCCGAAGAGGGTCGTCAAATTCTGCTCGACGCAGGCATCGCCGCCGACAAGCTCATTAGCAAGCCCACCATGCTCGAGGCCGCTCGGGCCGCCGTCGAACTCGCCAAGCGATAGAAAGCGCACAGATTATGAGCATCTTTGTCAATCAACACACCAAGGTCATCGTTCAAGGACTCACTGGCGGGCAGGGTAAGTATCACGGTCTACGTAACAAAGCCTACGGCACGCAGATCGTTGGTGGTGTCACGCCAGGTAAGGGCGGCACCGATGTGGAAGGTATCCCTGTATTCAATTCGGTGGCCGAGGCGGTTGCCGCCACCGGTGCCACCGCCAGTTTCATTTCGGTGCCGCCCAAAGCGGCTAGTGCCGCCATCATCGAAGCGGCGGCCGCAGGTATTGCCTTTGTGGTGTGCATCACCGAGGGCATCCCCGCCCAGGATGAGGCCAAGACGTACAACCTGTTGAAGCGCACCTATCCGGGCACCCGTCTGTTGGGTCCCAATTGCCCAGGCATCATCAGCCCGGGGTTGTGCAACATCGGCATCACGTCGGGTGACATTGCACTGGCGCCGCAGCCGGGCAAGCCGAGTGTGGGCATCGTTAGCCGCTCCGGCACGCTCACGTATCAGGCGTTGTACGAGTTGAAGCAGCTCGGCATTGGCGTCAGTACGTGCGTGGGTATTGGAGGCGATCCGGTGCCGGGCACCACGTTCGTGGATTGTTTGGCCGAGTTCCAGAAGGATCCGGACACCCACGCCATTATTCTCATTGGTGAAATCGGTGGCACGGGCGAGGAGGAGGCGGCGGAGTTCATCAAGGCCAATGTCACCAAACCCATGAGTGCTTACATTGCTGGAGTTACGGCCCCAGCCGGTAAGAAGATGGGTCACGCCGGGGCCATCGTCTCCGGAGGAAAGGGCACCGCGCAGGGCAAGATGGACGCTTTAGCCGCCGCCGGTGTCAAGGTGGGTCTCAATCCCACCGAGGCCGGTGCGCTCATGGCGGAGATTGTCGCCGGACTCTAACGAACATGGGCCCCGTGGATCAATGGGCTGCTGATTTGGCGGCCTGGGCCATTCCGCAGGCCATCGTGGATGCGGCGCCGGAGTCGCCGTGGTTCCACGACCCGGCGGCGTTCGCCGTCAACGACACGCTGGTGCGCCATTCGGTGTCGGCGGTGATGGCCCGTGAGGCGCTGTCTCCGTTGGGCACCGTGCTCGATGTGGGTGTAGGCGGAGGCCGGGCATCATTGGCGTTGACGCCGGAGGTGCGCCGGATCGTAGGTGTAGATAGCAATGTGCATATGTTGGCGTCGTTTCGTCAGGCATCTGAATCGTTGGGTGTACCAGCGCTGGGGGTGTTGGGGTCGTGGCCGGATGTGGCGTTGGAGGTGGAGGCGGCCGACGTAGTGGTGTGTCATCACGTGCTCTACAACGTGGCAGACATCGCCCCTTTCATCTGTGCACTTACCAATCACGCAATTCGCCGAGTGGTGGTGGAGGTCACCACGGGTCATCCCACCAGCGCCATGAACGCCGCATGGTTGCACTTCCATGGGCTGGTGCGTCCCACCTCACCCACCTGGCGTGAGGCGGAGGAGGTGTGTATTGCGCTTGGGCTCGAGGTTGACGCGCAGGTGTCGCCCAGTACCGCCACGCGGGCCACCGTGCCCAGTTCGGTGGCGTTCGTACGGCGCCGGCTGTGTCTTCCAGAGTCACGTGATGCTGAGTTGACCGAGTGGCTGGCAGCCCATCCCATGCCCTCATCGGGTGAAGTAGCCACCCTGTGGTGGCCAGGTGCCGCTCGGGTCCGGTGACGCAGACCTGTTTATGCTCCGCCCCATGAATCTCACATGGGCTTGTGCTCCTCCAGTGCGCTGTGGTGCTCGGCGTCATTGCTTGCTTAGGGGTGAGCCACAGTGACTCGGGTATTCGTCCACGGCAATCCCGAAACCGAAGCAGTGTGGTGGCCGTTGGTAGGCGAGTTGCGATCAAGAGGCATTGATGATGTGGTGCTCCTGTCGCCTCCGGGATTCGGTGCACCGGTACCGGCTGTGTGGAACGCCACCCGGATCGATTATCGGGACTGGCTCATCGGTGAACTCGAACGGATCCACCAACTCCACGGTGACGTGCACCTCGTAGGTCACGATTGGGGGGCGGGGCATGTGTTTGGGGTACTGGCGCATCGGCCGGAGCTGCTCAGCTCATGGGCGACAGACTGCGGTGGAATCCTGCATCCCGATTACGTATGGCACGACGGGGCGCGGGCGTGGCAGACCCCTGGGGTAGGCGAGGAGTCAATTGCTGGCATGGTGGGGCTCAGCAATGAGGACATGGCTGGATTCTGGGAGGGGATGGGTGTCACGGGCGAGGTGGGCCGGCATATGGCGGCAGGTATTGATGCGGACATGGGTCGGTGCATTCTGGACCTGTATCGGTCCGCAGTTCAGCCGGTGTTGATTGACCTGGGCAATGCGGCCGCCGCTGCGCCCCATCGACCGGGTTTGGTAGTGATTGCCACTGCTGACACCTTTACCGGCACCCCCGACATGGCCCGTGACACGGCGGCCCGGCTGGGGGCGGCCACGGTGGTGCTGGAGGGTGCCGGCCATTGGTGGATGGTGGAGCAGCCAGGGGCGGCTGCGGATGCGCTGTGCGGCTTCTGGGGAGGGTTGTAGCCCAGCGGCTGATGACTGGGCCCGGTCGCTAGCCCAGGGGAGCCCAGAAGGCCAGGGTCACGCCGCTGGGGTCGATCACGCGGAAGGTGCGGTGACCCCAGGAGGCGTCGCCCAGATCCATGGTCACGGGAGCCACGAGGCTGAGTTGGGCGTGGAGGTCGTCCACGGCCTGGGTGCTGTGGAGTTCGATGCTGATGATGAGGTCCACGGGGGCGGCGCCGGTCCCGGGGCCTGCGTCGAACAATTCCACGCACCCTTCCCCGGCCACCTGGAGCACCACACCTCTCGTTTCTTCGTCCCATTCGGTGACGGTGTCGGCCGCCAGGTGGGTGCGATAAAAGGCGGTGGCGGCGTCGAAGTGGTTGGTGGGGAATGCGACTCGAAACTGGCCCATGGGGTAAGCGTAGAGGCGGCTAGGGTTCGGGGGCTTAATTTGGAAGGGTGGCAGAGCGGCCGAATGCAGCGGTCTTGAAAACCGCCGGGTTAATAGCCCCGTGGGTTCAAATCCCACCCCTTCCGCCAAATCTGACGGGGAGCGGCTGCCCGTGTGCGAGACTTTCCGGAGTGCCGGTTCGCCGGTGAGGAGAAGTGCGAGAGTGGCCGAATCGGACTCACTGCTAATGAGTTGACTTGGGAAACCGGGTCCGAGGGTTCAAATCCCTCCTTCTCCGCCACAGGGCCGGCTGGGGAACCCGTTAGGGTCTCCCCACCGGTTCCGGTATGTTGACAACCCACAAGCGTTCGTAGCTCAACGGATAGAGCATCTGACTACGGATCAGAAGGTTGGGGGTTGTCAACATACCGGAACCGGTGGGGAGACCCTAACGGGTTCCCCAGCCGGCCCTGTGGCGGAGAAGGAGGGATTTGAACCCTCGGACCCG
>JANYHQ010000160.1 GCA_025358985.1 Acidimicrobiales bacterium | reverse complement strand
TTCACTGACCACCTCCACCGGGGGACCCGTGGCGCCGCCAGGGGCTTGCTCGTCTTCGGATCCTGGACCGGACACCACCACCACATCGGGGTGTGGGGCGATGGCGGTACCAGTGGGGCTGTGTTCGCCGTGGGCAAGGCTGGCGGAGTCGTCACCTGGGGAGCTGCTCATGCCACTCATGATGCACCACCGAAGTGTTTGAGCGCGCAGCCGGGGATCAGCCACCGGTTACCCAGTGGCGAGGTTACGATGCGCAGGTCTTCAGGTCCTGGCGAACGCCAACATCCTGCGAGAGGATCCAGTGAAGGTCTCCACCAGAGGCGACTACGCCAGCCGGGCCCTTCTGTCCATGGTCTTGCACGCAGAAGAGTTGGGACCTCAATCGGTGCGCGATATTGCGTTGCGGACGGCGCTGCCCCAGCCCTATCTCGAACAAATCCTCCTGGCCCTCAAGGGTGCTGGGATCGTGCGCTCGAAGCGTGGGGTGGGAGGCGGATACGTCTTGTCTCGACCGGCCGAGGACATCACCCTGTCGGAGATCGTGTCAGCGGTGGACGGACCCATCCAAGCTGGGGACTTCGGTGAGCCGCATGCCAACGGCGCCTGCGATCACGAGGGGCAATGCGTTCTGCTGGCGGTGTGGCACGACGTAGGTGAGCACATGCGCTCACATCTGTCGTCATACACCCTGGCTGACATGGCAGCACGAGCCCAAGGACTCCCGGTACGTCCCCGGCCCCTCGTGCGCCACTGACCACACCACTGCGGTCACAGCCGCAAGGGCCGCTAGGGCAGCGAGGACCACCACCGTCACGACAACGTGGAGAGCACCGCCGCCAAATCCTTGGGGACCTCCGAAGTGAACGACAGACGCTCACCGGTCACCGGATGGGTGAACCCCAGGGTGGCAGCATGGAGAAACACCCTCGGCGATGGAATGGTTCGCTTGGCGCCACCGTAGGCCGTATCTCCCACCACCGGATGGCCAATGGCGGCCAGATGTACCCGGATCTGATGGGTCCGGCCCGTCTCCAGGCGACAAGCCACCAACGCGGTGGCTTCGGGATGTTCGTACTGGTGGGTGACCTCGTAGCGTGTGCGCGCCTCGCGACCCGACGCCGACACGGCCATCCGAGTGGGATCAGAATCGGAGCGGCCCACTGGGGCGTCGATGAGCCCGGCGCGTGCGGAGAACCGGCCCCAGGCCAATGCCACGTAGCGTCGCTCCACGGAACGAGCCGCCAATTGCTTCACCAAACTGGCCACCGCCTCAGGGGTCCGGCCCACCATCAACAACCCGGACGTACCTTTGTCGAGGCGATGCACGATTCCGGGACGAATGTCCTGATCGCCCACGGCCAGCGCCGCCAGATCCGGGTACCGAGCCAACAGCCCGTGCACCAGCGTGCCCTTGACCGTGCCTGTACCGGGGTGAACCACCAACCCTGGCGGCTTGTTCACCACCAACACATCAGCATCTTCAAACACCACTTCGAAGCGAATCGACGAATCTGGTTCCAGGGTCACCACCACCACCGTGGGGGTGGCATCGACCACGATCTCGTTACCGAGGTGAACGCGTCGTGATCGCGATGTGACCACCTGACCATCAATGGTGACCTTGCCATTGTCCACCGCCAGCGCAGCGTCAGAGCGGGTGAACCCGCCGATGACGGCCACTACACGGTCGATCCGTTCACCTTCGAGGGCCTGGGGCACAATTTCGGAGGTACTCATGAGTGCACCGCCGGGGATGGGATCCGCGATTGGCGAAAGAGGGTGACGGCCATGAGCACCACGCCCACGGTGAGCGCAGAGTCGGCCACATTGAACACCGGCCAGAACCGCAGGTCCACGAAATCCACCACTCCTCCCCTCCCCCAGCCCGGTGATCGTAGGAGGCGATCGACCACGTTGCCCACGGCTCCGCCCACGATGAGCCCGAAGGCCACCACTGCAGGGGGAGTGGGCGCGGCGGGATCGGTAGGAGGCCGTCGCAATTCACGGCGGGCCACCCACGCCAAAGCGGCGGTGAGAATCACGATGGGAGCAATGATGGCCGAGCGGCCCCGTCCAATGCTGAATGCCACCCCGGTGTTCACGGCATGCACCAATCGGACCCGGCCAACGAGGTCGATCCCATCGCCGAGCGCCCACCTGGAGACCACCGCCCATTTGGTGAGCTGATCAACCACGAGGACCGAGGCCACCACTGCGCCCGCCACCAGCATCCGGCGCCGGACGTCCCAATGGAGCGTGCCCTGCAGGGCCTTACTCACCGGCATTCACCGGCGCGACAAGCCACCGCTCTTGCAGGAGATGCACAGTGTGGCGTGCGGCATGGCGGTAAGACGAGCGCGGGCGATGGGTTTGCCACAGTTGAAACAAATGCCATAGGTGCCGTTGTGCATGCGCTCGATGGCCCGATCGATTTCTTCGACCGTGAGCGCCGCCTGAGCTGACATGGCCAGATCGCGTTCACGCTCGATACTGGTGCCTGCACCCTCACCAGACTCGTCATCAAATTGCACATCACCGGGTTCCATGTCCGCCGCCAAGGAATCAGCCTCGGCCCTGAGCATGAGCGCCTGCGACGAATATGTGGCGCGTTCTTGATCCAGCAGCTTGGTCTGGGCCGCCAGGAACTCCTTCACCGTGAGGGAGTCCAACGCTGCGTAGGGGTCGTCGGCATCGATGGGTTCCACCCGCTTGGGAGGCATCGGCCGGGCTGGGGACGCCACTCGGACAGCCGCAACTCGCGGTCCCGGTGGGGCCACGGGAGCAGCACCGCTGGCCGACGGGGCGGCGGGCGCAATGGTTGCGTTGGCAGACACCGTGGCCGCTGCCTTGGCTGCCTTGGACACTTTCGCCGCGGGCTTCTCCGGCTTCGCCGCTGGTTTCGGGGACGGCTTCTCGGCTGGCTTCGGGGAGGGCTTCTCTGCTCCCTTCGGAGACGACTTCGGGGAAGGCTTCGCCGCTGGCATGGGGGACGGCTTCTCCGCTGGCTTGGGGGAAGACACCACTGGTGTTTGCGGTACTGCTTTGGCTTTGACGGCAGCCTTGGCCACCACCGCAGCAGGCGCCTTCGCAGGTGCTTTCGCGGATGTTTTGGCGGGCGCTTTGGCTGCGGGGGTGGTCTTCGGACTGGATTTGGGGGCCGGTACGGCGGCCGCCGCAGTTGCGGAATTCTTCTGCGGCGTGGCTGACGGTGCTGTCTTGGTCTTGGACGATGTCTGGGTCACTTTTGCGACCTTCACTGCGGGGGGAGGTGGAGATGGCGTACGGGGCTTGGCGGCAACACGGGGCTTGGCGGTGGTGGCGGATGCACTACCCGACGCTCGGGTAGACGAAACCACTGCGCGGCCTGAACGGGTGGCGGCCGCCTGGGCAGGCTCGGAGGGCACCGCTTGCTGTTTGTGCGGCTTCCGATCGGCGCCGGAACCAGACTTGGATGTGGATGGGGAACTGGCCATGGCGCCTCTCCTCCCGCTCAAGGGCGCTGGACAGTAGCACCGTTGCTGCCACCTACTGACCATCCTCAACCCAGAACAGGCGCCCGTGATGGGCAATCCTCAGCTGGAGCGGACGGACTCCGTGCTGTGTACAGCCAGCGCATGAGGCGAATGGTCCTGAGTGACCGCCCCAGCCGACACAACAGCCGACTCGGCAATGGGGTCTGGCATTGCGGCACCCTCGATGACTGGTCCGTCATCCAGAGTGATCAACAACTGCGGTTCTACCGTGGCGCCCGGCGCCGCCTCCACACCGGGGCTGCGTGCGGCCGTTTCGCGGTAGCCCGTCGTTGTGATGCGATCCGCCACCATGGGAAGCTGAAGCGCATCCAGGCTACGGATGTGGTCTTCGAACTGGCTACGTAGTGCCTGGCGAGCCTGCGTGACGTGATCCGTGAGTTGGGCCAACTCGATACGCCGCACGGCTTGTTGCTCAATGAGGCCAGACAGTTCCTGTTGCAACTCGGCCGCCCGCGTGGCCGTCATGCGCTGGGCCGTGGCCTGCGCTTCGGCCACCAATGCGTTGGCTTTGGACTCGGCATGTTGCTGGGTTACACCAGCCTCGGCGGCTGCTGCCGTAAGGATCTTGGCGGCGTGGTCACGGGCGTCAGCCACAATGCGCTCCGACACCGACTTGGCTTCGGTGACCACCAGGTCGGCAGCGCGTTGGGCCAATACCAACGTGCGCCGCACTGACTCATCGGGCTCGGATCGCGGGGCAGGACGGGTCTCGGCTTTGACGGCGCGATCTTCGGCCCGTTCGGCCCGCTCGATGGCATCACGGGTACGGGCTTCGAACCCGTCTACCCCAGCCGCCACCTCATCGAGAAAGTCGTCAACCTCGGCGGTGTCGTATCCCTTCCAGGCCTGACGGAACAGCGCCGTGCGGAGGGTATGGGCGGTCAGCTCCATGGGAAAGATGCACCCTCTCTGGTCACGATTTGTAGAGGCCACGCTCGGACAGCCGACGTTTCTCTTCCGTGCTGACTTCGACATTCGTTGGGGTAAGCATGAAGACCTTCTCCGCCACTTTCTTCATGTCGCCATTGAGCGCGAAGGCCAGGCCGCTGGAGAAGTCCACGATCCGGTGGGCCAGCTCACGCTCCACCCCTTGCAGGTTGATGACCACCGCCTGCGACGATCGGAAGTGCTCGCCGATGTCTTGGGCATCGGAGAACACCGATGGCGCCACCACGTGGACTCGCTGGGATTGCACCGGTGACACCGTTCGCACACTGCCGGTCTGCGGTCGCGCCTGCACGGTGACGCCCACCACCCCACCGCCCGGACCTTCGACGGGGGCCGACGGAACCGCAATTACCGATGAGGGACGGGGGTGGACAAGCACCGGATCAGGAGCGGCAACGGGAGGCTGCGCCGGGCGCCGGGCCGGGCCAGCCTGATCCTCGTACGGGTCGTAGTCGCCGTACCCATCATCGTCTGAGAGGCCCAGGTAGTCCATGGCTTTCCTGAAGAAACCTGCCATCACCGCCCCCTATCCTGAATGTCGACAAGTCGTTCGACTTGTGATGAGCGTCGGATCTTATATGTACCGTGAGCGCCGCTTCTCATGTGGAGATTCAACCTAGTGCCGATTCCTTTTGCGGACGAGCACCGAACAGCGCTGATCCAATTCGGATGATGGTGGACCCAGCGCGAACGGCCGCTTCGAAATCGTCACTCATACCCATCGAGCGGTGTTCAAGGCCGAGCTCGTCGGCCACCTGAGACAGCTGCGCAAACACCACGTCCGGGGTCGGCGCCAAACTCGAGGCACCGTCGCCCGGGAAGGGGGCAACACACATCAAACCCAGCACCTCAAGGCCCACGTCGCGGCATTCGGCCACCACCGAGGACACCTGAGCCGGCGCCACGCCACCGCGGCCGGGGTCACCCGAGAAGTCGACTTGCACCAGCACCTTGGCGCCCGGGGCCCGCGCCGCCAGGGCATGGCCCCGGGCGGTGGAGTCCACCGTTTGCCACAGCCATACGTGGGGAACCAATCGGGTGATCGTGTTGGTTTGTAGACGTCCTTGAAAATGCCACCGCAGGGCATGCTCTGACAGGGTCCCCTCGGAAAGGGTGGCGGTCGAATTGTTGAACGCCTCGGCCTTGGAGACCAATTCGTCGGCGTAGTTCTCGCCGATATCGCAGAGTCCGGCGGAAAGTGCTGCACTCACCATCGTCGCCGGTTGGCCCTTGGTGACGGCAACAATTCGAACCGAATCGGGATCACGACCGGTGGCCTCGATGGTGGAGCGAATCGTTGCCAAGTTGGCCACCACCCGCGCGATATCGACGTCGCTGGCACGAATCACAGCCGCAGTGACTCCCCCTGGCTCTCCCGGGCTCACGATGGCTGCACCCAGGCCAGTAGTGCCTGTCTGAATGACTCGGCGCGCGCCCGATGCGAGGAGTAGTGCTCGCCATCACAGGCAGTACACACCGCATCGCTGACATCGAGGGGCACACCGTGGCGGGCCAGGCCCAGACTCAGCGCCGCCCTCAGATCCAAGGTCCGGGTACCGGCCTTGGAGACGGTGAGTATCTGGGGCCCCAGTTGGTGGGTGAGCTCGTTCAGCTGAGGGCCGGTGAACTCATAACATCCGGCGCCGATACACGGGCCCAGATAGGCCTCTATCGGATGGCGTGAATGCGTCTGCATGGCGGCCACTGTGGCGTCGAGCACGCCAGCCAGAAGACCCTTCCAACCAACATGGGCCACACCGAGCACAGGTACTCTGGCCCCTACCGAGCACAACAGCACGGGCGCACAATCGGCAGTGAACACCGCCAGCGCGGCATGGGTCGATTGCGTCACCTGGGCATCGGCGTGGGTTCCGCTGTGGATGACTCCAGGAGGCACCGATGCCACGGCGTGGCCATGCACTTGGCGCAGCCAGGACACGGGTCGACCCTCTACCAATGAGGCCAACGTGTGTTGATAAGCACGCATCACTGTCGGCGAGGCGCCGGATACTGGTGCCGCGAGATCACCATCGGCTCGTTGCGTCCACACCCATCGAACATCACCGTTGGCCCGCACTGGGCCCCTGGTGGTGATGATGGGAACTACTTCAGAAACGAAGGGACGTCGAAATCATCGTCGTCATCGAAGCCAAGATCGTCGTCGGCATGCTTGAAGACGTCATCGGCGGGGTTGGGGACGGAGCGCAGACTCTTGCTGTCCGTTGATTCTGCACCCTTGCCGGTTGCCGTGGAGGGCTTCTCGCGCTTGTCATCCCATCGATCGAAACCGGCGGCGATGACCGTGACCCGCAACTCATCGCCCATGGCATCGTCGATGACGGCACCGAAAATGATGTTGGCATCCGGATGCGCCACGCCATGAATGATTTCCGCCGCCTCGTTGACCTCGAACAGGCCAAGATCGCTACCACCGGAGATGTTGAACAAGATACCCCGTGCCCCTTCGATCGAAGCTTCGAGCAGCGGACTGGAGATGGCTTGGCGGGCGGCCGTGGAAGCTCGACCATTTCCCGAGCCGTAGCCGATGCCCATGAGGGCCGAACCAGCGTCGGACAGGATCATCTTGACGTCGGCAAAGTCGGTGTTGATGAGGCCCGGTATGGTGATGAGATCGGTGATGCCCTGCACCCCTTGCAGCAACACCTCATCGGCCATCTTGAATGCGTTGAGCATGGTGGTCTTGTCCGATGCCACCGTCAACAAGCGGTCGTTGGGGATGAC
>JANYHQ010000159.1 GCA_025358985.1 Acidimicrobiales bacterium | reverse complement strand
CTGGGTTGGTCAGATGGTGAAAGACCAGAAGCTCACGCTGAACTTCATCGCCATGGACAATGAACCTGAGTTGTGGGGCACCACGCACTACGACGTACATCCGTCCTGCAGTACGTACGACGAGATTCTGGAGCGATACCTGACGTATGCCACCGCGTTGCGCCAGGTTGCCCCCACAGCCAAATTCATGGGTCCGGTGATGTGCTGTTGGTTCTCATTTTGGAACACTGCGCCTGGACCCAAGACCGGGCCCAAAGAAGATTTCCTGGCATGGTTCTTAAAGCACGTCTATACGCATGACGTGACCGCTGGGCGGCGGACGCTTGATCTCCTCGACGTGCACTACTACCCGCAAAGCGATGTTTTCAACGACAAGGTGGATGCCTCCACGGCTGCGAGGCGGTTACGCAGCACCAGATCGCTGTATGACCCTGGCTACACCGACGAATCTTGGATCTCATCCAAGATTCGCCTCATCCCGCGCCTACGCGAGACCATCGCTGCTTCCTACCCGGGGACGGGTTTGGCTATCTCGGAATGGAATTTCGGTGCTGACGCAACCATGAACGGAGCACTGGCCATTGCCGATGTGCTGGGGATCTATGGACGTGAAGGAGTAGATGCCGCCGCCTATTGGCGTAGTCCCAAGCGGTTGTCGCCGGGGTACTTCGCGTTCAAGATGCATGGCAACTACGACGGCAAAGGCAGCCGGTTCGGTGGCACCGCCATCACCATGGTCAGCCCAGATGCAGAGAGGGTCGCCACCTTCGGCGCGGTGGATCCAACCACCGGTGTGCTCCGAGTGATGTTGATCAACAAGCAGTCGAACACCACCACCCAAGTGAAACTTTCGATACGAAATTTCACCGGGAGGCCGTCGGTGGCACTGTTTCGGTACTCAATGGCCAGTCCCACCGCCATCTCCTCCAGCGCGCTTACTGTTTCCTCGTTGGCAACCGGTGTGATGGTCCCACCCAGTTCCATAACCGTGCTCGAACTTGGGCCAGTGAGCCCACCCAAATGACTGGTGTCCACCCGGCGAAGCTTCGCCCCGTCCTGGACCATCTACGTCGTGCAGGTGATGCGATGAAGGAAGAGACGACAGCACTGCAACCTCGACTGCACCTCGCTCTGTTGTTGATGTCGCTGATGCCTCCGTTCGTGGGCAACCGGGTGAGGGTATGGCTGCTGCGGTGGGCTCACGTTTCGATCGGTAGAGGGACTGTCATCTGGGGTCGGCCCACCATCGTGGGGCTGGAGCACTCACGCCACAATATGGTCATAGGCAACAATTGCGTCATCAATGATGGCTGCCACTTCGACGCGTGCGGGCCCATTGAGATTGGCGACAATGTATCCATCGGCCAGCAGGTGATGATTCTCACCAACGCTCACGAGTTGGCTGATAGCAGTCGCCGGGCCGGCCCCAATCAGATCCAACCGGTACGGGTGGAGCGCGGAGCGTGGCTCTCTACACGTTGCACGATTCTGCCCGGGATCACCATTGGGGAGGGAGCCGTGGTGGCCGCAGGAGCAGTTGTGACCTGTTCCGTGGCACCGCATGCGCTGGTCGGGGGAGTGCCAGCGCGGTTCATCAGAAATCTGGGCGTAGACGAGGTACCATCAAATGTCTCTAGTGCGGGCACCCCATCGTGACGGTCTCCTTTGGACAGCTTCGCAGTGATGTACAGGCGGTGCTGATGGCCAGATGGTTCTTGCGTCATGCCGACGAAGTTGGGACCCGGGTCCGACTACGCGGTCGTCCACGGGTGGAAAACCTGGGTACGCTGATCGTTCACGACCGGGTGCAACTGGTGTCGACGGTGGCGATGCTAGAAATCGCTACTGGACCCGAGGGTACTTTGGACATTGGCAGCAGGACCTTTGTCAACTACGGCACCTCGATATCCGCTAGCCAAAGTGTCACGATCGGCGCCAATTGTCAGATCGGCACCTACGTCATCATCATGGACAACAGTTTTCATCGGCTGGAACCAGAGCGACGTCATGAACGGCCACCATCGCAGCCCATTGTGTTGGAGGACAACGTGTGGTTGGGCGCCCGGGTCATCGTCATGCCGGGCGTCACGATCGGCACAGGGTGCGCAATTGGTGCCGGCAGTGTAGTCACACGCGATTTACCACCACGCTCGCTGGCGGCTGGAGTTCCCGCACGAGTGTTGAGGACCCTCTGACATGGGTGGATTGTTGGAGATCAGCGTTGTCATCCCAACGTTCAACCGGCAGGCGTCGCTCCAACGTGTTGTCGAAGCGCTCACCCGGCAGTCCCTGTCTCCGGACAAGTTCGAGGTGATCGTCGTCTCTGATGGATCTACCGATGGCACAGATCAGTATCTGCGGGCGGCGCAGTGCAACTTTGCGCTGGAAGTAGAGACTCAGCTGAACCAGGGGCCCGCAGTGGCCCGAAACCGTGGGGTGGCCATTGCGGCGGCACCGTTGGTGCTCTACCTCGACGATGACGTGATGCCCAGCCAGGGGCTACTCGAGTGTCATATCAATGCTCATGATCGTCTCGGTCGCGGCCATGTGGTGATCGGCACCATGTCCACGCCGGAGCATTTCGAAATGTCGCCTTGGGTGAAGTGGGAGCAGAGGATGCTCTACAAACAATATGACGCCATGGCGGCGGGGGAGTGGTCTGCTACCGCAAGGCAGTTCTACACAGGCAATGCTTCGGTTGAACGCTGCGAAGTGGTGGCCGCCGGGGGCTTCGACCCAGGTTTCCGGCGCGGCGAAGATGTTGAACTGGCCTATCGGCTGGCGGATCGTGGGCTGAAGTTTTCGTTCGAGCCGACAGCTGTGGGCTTCCACTTTGCCGAGCGTTCATTTGCCTCCTGGCTTGCCAACGCCTCGGACTATGGCCGCAACGATGTGATCTTCGCCCGGGACCATAATCAGGCTTGGTTACTGGGCAACGTACGGTACGAGTTCAACCGCCGTGATCGCCTCACTCGACTGCTCACGCATTGTTGTCTTCGCTTTCCTCTACTGCAGCGCATTGCCGTCCCCGCCATCACTCAGTCGGTCAAGGTCACGGGACAACTGCACATGGCACGGGTCAATCGGTTTGGTCTCAGTGCGTTGTACAACCTGGCCTACTACCGGGGTCTCAGCGGTGAGATCGGCGGATGGAACTACTTCTTGGACTTGGCAAAGTGAGCAACAACAAACAACACGTAGTGGTCATAGGGAGCGGACCATCCGGAGCGATGGCGGCGCGTGCACTCGTCGCCCGCGGTGTCCCGGTGGTGATGCTCGAGTCAGGCGATGCTCGTCCGTCCGGGGCCTTGTTACGGATGATGGGCCGCAATGTCTTGCGGCGCGTGCCGCCATTCGAACCGGGTATCCGTCATGTCTCAACGGGAGATCCGCACACTGAGTGGTTCACCACTCTCAAACCTGGTGGGTTGTCCAACCAGTGGACGGGTGCCGTCCCGCGCTTCATCGCTGAGGATTTCACCGACGGCGAGCGACTCCATGAGCGCTATCGATGGCCAGTGACGTACCAAGAATTGGAACCGTTCTATGAACGCGTCGAGCGAGTTATGGCCATCACCGCCAGCAGTTCACCCGTCCCCAATTTTGCGGTGGGTTACAGCGACTCCCAACACTGCTTGCCCGACGATTGGAAACAGGTGGCCAAGGTGGCCGAGAACTTCGGTCAGGGTCTCACTGTCCTGCCACTGGCGGATGGCCCCCCGTGGATGGCGGTGCGGCGTGGAACGGCGTTCAACAGCTTTGCCAACATCGTGGCGTTGCTGGAGCGTTCACCACTATTTCAACTCATCACCGGCGCGCATGCCTTACGCCTCGAACATCGCGCCGACAATGGTGTCGTCGATGCGGTGTTGTATGAGCGGCGCGACGATGGCTCCCAACATCGACTGGAGGGAGCTGCCTTTGTGGTGGCCTGCGGACCACTGCACAGCACCAAGTTGCTTTTTGACTCTGCGGCCAAAGAGTGTCCCGACGGTC
>JANYHQ010000130.1 GCA_025358985.1 Acidimicrobiales bacterium | reverse complement strand
CGCAGCTGTGGCGTACACCCGCCAACTACACGCCACAGGCGCGCGCAAAACGCCACACCACCCTCATCAAAACGGCACGTGACGATTCGCCCTCGGGGGCCAAGAAAGTTACTGAGCCGGTCAGCGGCCCTTCTTGGCGGGGACCTTCTTGGTAGGAACTTTCTTGGTCAAGACTTTTTTGGCGGGGACCTTCTTGGCCGGGGACTTCTTGGCCGGGGCTCTCGTCACCAAGCTGGCTTTGGCCGCCACCGGCGATACCGGCGGGGTCGGCGGGGTCGGCCGGCCCAATCCAAACAATCCCCCGGCCCCACCGAGCAGATCGCCCAGTGGACCCAACCGCTTGGGCAGGTCGCCCAGACTGCCCACCATCCCCATGATCTGCGCACTGAGCAGTTCCACGGCATCAGGTAGTTGATCAAACGACATCCGGTCAAACGCCGTGGCCATCCGCTGCATACCGGGCACGATGGAATCGATGGGTCCGTCGAGAGCATCCCCCACCTCGCGCATCCGTTTGGCAAACTTGTCCATCTCCGGAGCCAACGCCCGGGCAGGGGCCTCCACCGAGTCCACCAGCGAGTCGAGGCGGGACAACAGCGACTCCAGTGCCGCCGCAGACCGTTGCAGCGATTGCACCGTTTCCACCATTGCGTTCATCGTCTTGCGCGCCATCCCCATCATCTGCAACGGGCTTTGCAGGAGCGAGGCGAAATCGAACTCTTCGTTGTCAGCCATCGTCGGACACTAACCCTGGAAGCGGCTCACGACACCGAGAACGATTCATACCCGGGAGCCACCAGCGGCCACGGCTGCGCCCGTTCGATGATGGCTGCCAGTCCCATGGCCAGCCCATCGTGGAACCGCGGTGCCATCACCTGCAACCCGAACGGAACGCCGTGCTCATCCACGCCGAGCGGAACACTCACACCGGGGTGACCGGTGAAGTTGAGATCGGTGGTGTTCAACGCAATGGACGAGCTCACGATGGCGCCCGCCCGGGTGGCCATGGGTCCATCCTTGGGCCAAGACGTGGAGTTGGCAGTGGGTGTGATGAGCACGGTGCCAGGCGTCAACAAATCGTCGACCTTGCCTGCCTGTTCGTAACGCAACCGTTGGGCGGCGATGTAGTCCGATGCCGTCACCGTTTTGCCGATACCGAGCTGGAACTGCAGCGACTCATCAAGTTCGGACCACCGATCCTCGTAGGCACTCAGCGACTGGGCCAACTCCGCACTCGACGCCATGAACCAGGGCAGCACACCATCAACCGGATACGGAGACTCCACCCGTTCCACCGTTACTCCCATCTCCTTGGAGACAAGCGCGCAGATGGCATCGAAAGCTGCTTCGATCACGCTGTCGACGTCTTCGCGAAACGTACGCACCGCCAACACTCGAGTGGGACGAACCGGGTCTGCCGACACCGAGCCCGTAGGCAGACTGAGCACATCACCACGTGCGGCGCCGAGCACAACCGATGCATGCAGCACCACATCCGCTACAGAGGCACCGGCCACTCCCATGGTGGAGAAGTTCAGCCAACGCGGCGCCACATTGCGCCCGATGGCGCCCATGGTGGGTTTGTAGCCCACCAATCCACACGCCGACGCAGGGCCGCGGGTGGACCCTCCCCCATCGCTGGTGGTGGCCAAGGCCACCATGCCCGCCGCCAATGCCGCCGCCGATCCGCCACTGCTACCTCCAGGTGACTGGGCGGGATTCCACGGGTTGCCGGTGGATCCGAACAGCAGATTGGTGGTGACTGCGGTGTGGCCGAATGCGGGTGTGTTGGTCTTGCCCACCACGATGGCACCCGCCTGCTTGAGCCGTTCCACCACGATGTCATCAATGGTGTCGGGCTCGGCATCAGCAAATAGTGTGGTACCAAACGTGGTGGGCATGCCGATGCAGCGCGCCATGTCTTTCACCAACAACGGCAAGCCCGCCAGTGGTCCTTCACACGGGTGAGCGGCCGCCTCGGCCATGGCTTCGTCAGCCCGCAAACGCACCACGGCATTGAGCGCAGGATCATCCCGCTCGATTCGCCGTAACGCCTCTTCCACCAGTTCCACCGGGCTGATCCGACGTTCCCTGACTGCTGCGGCCAACTCTGCAAGCACGATCTACTCCCCCAATGTGGATGATGGCGCACCCTACCCAGTTGTCACCCAGTTGTTCCAGAGCCCGCACACACCGTACGGTTTCGGATTGTGAGCACTCCTGTCAACGACCTGGATCTTCCCGAGTTGAACCTCCTGGCCATGGCCGACCGGTCCCAGATGATGGGTGTCCTTGACGATGCCCGAAGCCAACACTGGTTGGCCCGTACGCCGCTCGGCTATGTCATCACCCGTTACGAGGAAGGCGGTGCGTTCCTGCGTGATCGGCGTTTCCATTCAGCGGTTCGTCTCATCGGCCAGGGCCAAATTGATGATCCGCGCTGGAATCAGCCCAATCGTCCGGAGTCGATCCTGTCGGCTGAAGGCGACACCCATGCCCGACTGCGGCGATTGGTGGCGTCGGCGTTTTCGCCCAAGGCCGCCGATCGTTTGCGACCGGTGATGCGTGACGTGGTGAGCTCTCTCATTGCCCCCGTGGCCGGTACCGGACGTACCGAGTTGATGGCCGATGTGTGCGAGCCGTATCCCATTCCCATCATGTGTGAGTTGCTGGGTGCCCCCAAGGAGGATTGGAAACTGTTCAGCCAGTGGGCCCCGGACATGTTGCGGGTGTTCAACAACAATCTGGCTGCGGACATCGACATCATCATAAGCGCGCGTGACAATATTCGGGCTTACGTCATTGAGTTGGTGGAACGGCGACGTCGCGACCCGCAGGACGATCTGCTCACGGCGCTGATTGCCGCAGAGGAGGCGGGAGACCGGCTCAGCAACGAGGAGTTGGTGATGATGGTGGAAGCGGTCATCGTGGGCGGTACCGATACCACTCGCAATCAACTCGGATGCAGCGTGGCGCTACTGGCTCAGCATCCCGATCAATGGGCGATGCTGGCGAAGCGTCCGGAGTTGGCCAACAACGCGGTGGAAGAGACCATGCGATTCTTGGGTGCAGTGCGCGGTTCAGGCCGCTTTGCCCCCGAGGACCTCGAGTTCAATGGTGTGATGTTTCCTCAGGGGACACTGATTTTGCCCAGCTTCATCGGTGCCAACTTCGATCCTGAGGCGTTCCCGGATCCCAAGCGTTTCGACATCGCCCGCCCACCCGGCAATGTCCATGCCACGTTCGGTGCAGGCATTCACTACTGCCTGGGTGCCTCGCTGGCCCGAGCCGAACTGCAGGAGGCGCTGCCGCTGTTGGCTCGGGCCATGCCAGATTTGACCATTGATGGCGAAGTCACCTGGAAGCCCGCCAGCTTCGGTGTATGGGGTCCGGAGCGAGTGCCGCTCACCTTCACCCCCACCTGAGCCAATCAGCGCGAGATGAGTACCGGCATGCCACCTGTGGGCAGTCCGGCCAGTAGGCGATCCACCAACATCTCGGCGCCCTCTTGGAGATGACCTCGCTTGATGAGCATGCCGCCCAGCACGGTGAGCCCCATCGACTCGGCGGCCCGGGTGAGCTTGTCGAGGCTCTTGCCTGCCGCCAACGCATAGGTGCAAAACACCACGGCGGGCTTGGCGGCCATGGCTGGGGCATTGCGTAACTTGAACAGCGCCGGGCCGGCCCCCACCACGAATGCGCCGTGCACCCACGTTCCGAGCACCACCATGTCTGCTCGTTGGACCACGTCGAGGTCAACTCGGTCAGCGGCCATGGCCACGGCACTATGGCCCCGCGCCTGCAACGCATCGGCGATGTAGTGGGATGCCTTACGAGTGTTGCCCGTGAGGCTTTCGTAGATGATGGCTACCTGCACCACGCCATCATGCCCGATGAGCGGGGCCAGGGACCCAATACCCGGGGGTAATCTCGGTCGGTGACTGTTCCCACCCCCCATATCGCCGCCAAGGCCGGTGACATCGCCGACGCCGTATTGCTTCCCGGAGATCCGCTGCGGGCCCAGCTCATCGCCACCACGTTCTTGAACAACCCGGTGTGTTATTCAGAAGTGCGGGGCATGTTGGGATACACCGGTACATACAACGGACGGCGCATTTCGGTTCAGGGCACGGGCATGGGGATGCCGTCGATCTCCATCTATGCCACAGAGTTGATGCGCTTCTACGGGGTCCGAACGGCCATCCGAGTGGGATCATGCGGCGCTCTGCTCGACGAAGTGAAGTTGCGCCATATCGTCATAGCGCTCAGCGCGCATACAAATTCGAGTATGACCAGTCGCACATTCAATGGGCTGCAGTTCGCTCCCACTGCCGATTTTGGGATGGCGGTAGCTGCGTCCACACTGGCCGCCGAACGGGGATTGGATACCCACGTTGGGTCTATTTACACGAGCGATTCTTTCTACGACGACAATCTGGAAGACACCATGCGTCTAGCGGCGTATGGCACCTTGGCGGTGGAGATGGAGGCCGCCGCGCTTTATCTCATCGCTGCCAAGGAGCGGGCCCGGGCACTGTGTATGGCCACCGTCAGCGATCATCTGCTGACCCATGAGATGCTCAGCGCCGAGGAACGCCAAACCGGTTTCATGGCCATGGCGGAGTTGGCGTTGGACACCATCCTGGCCACCGACTGAGGCCTCCTAATGGCGGCGGCTCCCGGGCGTCAGCCCATGGCCCAGATGAGCACCTCAGCACCCTCGGGGCCTGCCGTCAGTTTGGGGTTGCTGACCCCACTGAGGCGGACGGCGTCGCCAGTGAGCAGTTCACCGGCACCCTCGAGATGCAGTTGACCCTCGGCCACGAAGAGATGTACAAAGCGACCATCGGGCACACTCACCACTTCGTCTGCGCGCAGACGACCACCCCACAGCACCGCATCGCGTTGACGGATGGCGATGGCAGCATGGTGACCTCGGCCTGAAGCAATCGGCACCAAACCACCTTTGTCGAGCTCGGAGTTGATGTCGAGTTGCTCGTAACCCGGCTTGATACGCGCGGTATCGGGTTGGATCCACATCTGTATGAGATGTACATCCTCGCTACTGGACGGGTTCATCTCCGAGTGCCAGATGCCGGTACCGGCGCTCATGCGCTGGGCCAACCCGGGATACAGCTCTCCCCGATTGCCTTCAGAGTCTTTGTGCTCCAAACGACCGGACAACACCCACGTGACAATTTCCATGTCCTGATGAGGATGGGTATCAAAACCAGTACCAGCGCGCACCACGTCATCGTTGGACACCAAGAGTAGGCCGTGGCCCACATTGGAAGGGTCATAGTGCGATCCAAAACTGAACGAGTGCTTCCCATCCAACCAGCCGATGTTGGTACGAAAGCGGCTGTTGGCCCGGCGAACGTCAATCGGACTTGTGGTGGGATTCGTTGTGCTGGTTGTCATATCAATCTCCTGTTCGACATTCCCTCCAACCAACTCCAGCCTGATTTAATTTCACTCTCAAGTACCTCCGACGTGCACGTGGTACTGCAGCGCGGTAGGCATCACCCATGACAGGAACAGATCACACCATCACCGAGGGCGCCATCACGGCCAACGGTGTCACGTTCGCCATTCTCGAGTGCGGCACCGGCCCATTGGCGCTGTGTCTACACGGGTTTCCGGACTCGGCGTGGTCCTGGCGCCACCTGCTACCCCGTCTGGCCGAAGCCGGATATCACGCAGTGGCACCGTTCATGCGCGGCTACGCCCCCACCGCCGTACCGGACAACGGGCTGTACCAAACCGCGGCACTGGCGGCAGACGCAGTGGCACTCCACACTGCATTGGCGGCGGGACCGGACGCCGTGATCATCGGCCATGACTGGGGCGCACTAGCCACGTACGGGGCGGCCAACAGTGCCCCTGAGTTGTGGAACAAGGTAGTGGGTATGGCGGTGCCGCCGGGTGGGGTGATGAGCGCGGCGCTGCTCAATCCGGTGCAACTGCAGCGGTCCTGGTACATGTTCTTCTTTCAGCATGGGTTGTCCGACATCGTGGTGCCGATGAACGATCTGGCCTTCATCGATCATCTCTGGTCCCAGTGGTCGCCTGGCTTTGACGCCACGAACGACCTGATCTATGTGAAGAACGCCCTCCGTCACCCAGCGAATCTGGCAGCGGCGCTGGGGTACTACCGGGCCTCGCTCGGCGCCGGGCTGCGGGACCCTGCACTGGAACCCATCCAGACGGCGACCAACGCACCACTCGCTCAGCCGACGCTCTATCTACATGGGGCCGACGACGGCTGCATCGGCGTGGAATGGGCCGACAACGCCCGGCCCGCACTGACCCACGCGCTGTCCCAGATCGAGGTAGTGGAGGGCGCCGGGCACTTCATGCAGGTGGAGCGGCCCAACGAAGTGAACCGCTTGATCGTGGAGTTCCTGGCGCGCTGACGATACGGAGTTCGGCTTAACTCGGTGTCATGACAACACCTGCCATCCGTCTCAGCGCGTACAGCCACGGCGCCGGCTGAGCCTGCAAGCTCGGACCTGCCGAGTTGGCGCACGTGCTGCGCCGTTTGCCCACGCCCAGTCATCCGGATCTCCTCATCGGCACCGCCACGGGCGACGATGCCGCAGTGTGGCGCGTCGCAGGTGACCGGGCGATGGTGGCAACGGTGGACGTGTTCACTCCCATTGTGGACGACCCCCGGACGTGGGGTGCCATCGCCGCTGCCAACTCAGCCAGCGACGTGTACGCAATGGGTGGTCAACCATTGTTCGCCCTCAACATCGCCGGTTGGCCCAGAGACGAGCTCTCCCTCGACCTGTTGGCTGACGTGTTCGAAGGTGCGTCGGAGGTGGCGGAACGGGGCCGATGGATGGTAGTAGGTGGACATACCATCGACGCAGTCGAACCGTTCTTCGGACAGAGCGTGATGGGCGAGGTCCATCCGGATCGCATCATCACCAACAACGCCGCCCAACCCGGTGACGTCATCATCCTCACCAAGCCCATCGGCACCGGCATTGTCACCACCGCAGCCAAGCGCCTCAGCCTCGCCGATGCTGGCGCCGGGGGACGTATCGGCGCTCTCCATGCTGCTGTCGTGGCCTCCATGACCAAACTCAACGACGATGCTGCGACGGCGGCACTGGCCTTCGGAGTCCGTGCCGGCACCGACATCACCGGCTTTGGTCTGCTCGGCCATCTCCACAAGTTGGCACTCGGCAGTGGCGTCGCCATCACACTTGCCTACTCATCGATACCCTTCTTTGACGGGGTGGGGGCGCTGCTGGATGAGGGATTCGTCCCCGGTGGCACCGCTCGAAACCTGGAGTTTGTGACCCCGTTCACCAATGTCACCGCCCTGGATGGTTCGGTCCGCAACATGAACCTGCTGGCTGACCCTCAGACGTCGGGCGGCTTAGCCCTCTGTGTGGCGCCGGATAGGGCTCAGGACCTGCTGCATACGCTTCTCGGTACTGGTCACGTAGCTGCCATCATCGCCATCGTCGATCCTGTGGGGTCCGCTACTGCGGCCGGCACCCTCCAGATCACTGCTTGAGGTGCCGATGACTGCGGGCCAGTAAATGAATATGGAGGATCGAAGATGAGTGAGCGAGCCGATCTCGTTGTGGTGGGAGCAGGCATTGTTGGATTGGCCACGGCGCGGGCGGTATTGGCGGCACGACCAGGCGCCAAGGTCATCATCTTGGACAAGGAGGGCTCAGTGGCTGGTCACCAGACAGGGCGCAACTCCGGGGTCATCCACGCCGGTGTGTATTACAAGCCCGGTTCAGAGAAGGCTCGTTTCTGCACAACAGGGCGCCAGGCCATGGTGGAGTTCTGCAAAGACAACGGTGTGGCGTACGAGATCTGCGGCAAGGTGGTAGTGGCCACCTCGCCCGACGAACTCGGCGCACTCTCCGACCTGGAGAAGCGGTGCCAAGACAACAACGTTCCCATCGAGCGCATCGATGGGGCCCGGCTGCGCGAGTTGGAGCCGTACGCGGCGGGCATATCGGCCCTGCATGTCAAGGTCACTGGCATCGCCGATTACCCCGGCGTGTGCACCGTTATGGTGCGCCAGTTGCTTAAAGCAGGAGCGGAGCTGCGCCTGAGCACGGCGGTGCAGTCGGGCACGGATCGAAGCGAAGGCATGGTGATCCACACCGATGGGGGTGACATCATTGCCGACCGCGTGGTGTCGTGTGCGGGCTTGCAATCCGATCGAGTGGCACGGGCCATCAGTGGGCCTGACGGCGCTGGTGGCATGCAGATCGTGCCCTTCAGGGGTGAGTATTTCGAGCTGGCTCCCAGCAAAACCCACCTTGTACGCGCACTTATCTATCCGGTTCCTGATGCACGCTTTCCTTTTCTTGGTGTTCATCTCACGAAGGGCGTCAACGGCCATGTGCATGCCGGCCCCAACGCCGTTCTCGCATTGGCCCGTGAGGGCTACTCCTGGCGGGAGCGCAATTACACAGACTTACGTGAGACATTGATGTTTCCAGGGTTCCAGAAACTGGCCCGTAAGTATTGGAAATACGGTGCATCAGAAATGGCCCGCTCCTTGAGCCGAGCCCGCTTTGCCCGGGCCCTGCAGAAACTGGTACCTGCGGTGCAAGAACGCGACCTGGAACCAGCGGCGGCTGGCGTACGAGCTCAGGCCCTCAACGCTGACGGATCATTGGTGGACGATTTCGCGTTTGTGCAGCGCGGCAGGGCCCTTCATGTGATCAATGCCCCGTCGCCGGCCGCCACTGCATCACTGGAGATTGGAAAGGCCATCGCCGCCCGTTTGGAACTGGTGTAGCCCGGCCGGAGCGTAACCGCAGGGCGTCGTGAGGCCCAGTGTTGCGGTCGCTCAGCTCATACTTGGATGTCGGCCACCGTATCGGGGTCAACGGCGTAACGACGCAATGCTTCGAGGGGCACAATGTCCAGAGCGCGTTCGTGGGTGGACCCCAGCACCACCGGGCACGCCTTACCCGCCTGGTAGGCGTCCAACCAACGTGAGGCGCAAACGCACCATCCGTCGCCAGGTCGCAATCCCGGGAATCGCCACTGCGGGCGGGGAGTGACTAGGTCGTTGCCTTCCATTCTGGAAAATTCAAGGAACTCGGCGGTGACGATGGCGCAGACCGTGTGGCTCCCTACATCGTCTGGTCCTGTTTGACAGCAGCCGTCACGAAAATATCCCGTCATGGGGTCGGTGGAGCACGATTGCACCGGTTCCCCGAGGACGTTGAGGCCACCACTTGCTTCGGACATGCCCCCATCGTCGCGCCTCCCGGTACCAAGGCGCCACCAAGAGTGCCCACCCCACGACCCAGCCCGACCGAGACCCGGCCCTTCGTCGCCCCGACCCGACCCGACCGAGACCCGACCCGACCCGACCGAGACCCGACCCGACTGTGGCGGACCCGACCGAGACCCGACCCGACCCGACCCGACCGAGCCCCGGCCCGGCCCGACTGTGGCGGATTGCGCGCGACTGTGGCGTGTACCCGCCAACTGGACGCCACAGTCGTGCGCAAAACGCCACACCTGAGCACGTCACCCCACCCGAGCCCGCCAAAACCCGACCAGAATCACCGCGTGGCCGTCACCGTCCTGCTCAACAAGCCTTTCGACGTGGTTACCCGCTTCACACTGCCGGGCAACGCCAAGGATGGGCAACGCTGTTTGGCAGACGTAATTGACATGCCCGGGGTGTACCCCGTGGGTCGACTGGACCGAGACTCAGAGGGACTCCTAGTGCTCACCGATGACACTCGGATAGCCACCCGTCTCCTGGATCCTGCATTCGCTCATCCACGCAGTTACTTGGTGCAGGTGGAGGGGGTTGCCGACCCAGCCCAGGTCACTCGGCTGGCTGAAGGTATTGTGCTCGAGGGGGTCCGCACGCAGCCGGCTCAGGTTCGTTTGCTGACCGGTGAGCCACTGCTCTGGGTACGAAACCCGCCGATCCGACATCGGCTCAGCGTGCCCACCTCGTGGCTGGAAGTGGCGCTGACGCAAGGCCGTAATCGGCAAGTGCGGCGCATGACTGCGGCCGTAGGCCTCCCCACCCTGCGCTTGGTGCGATGGTCCATTCTGGGGATGACGGTGGATGGTCTCGCTCCCGGCCAGTGGCGCCAATTGGGACCCGATGATCTACATCCCCTTCATCACCATCTGGGGATAGTGGATCGGTCGCGTCGCTGAGCCGGCCTCCCTGCTCCTACCGTCGCAACCGGCCGCTACCCTCTGATGTCCAGCTTTGTTCGGCCCCTTCGAGGAGTGTCACGTCCCATGACCCCGTCCCCTGTCACCATCAGACCCACCGCGGGAAAACTCGGCGTCCTCGTCGTCGGCCTCGGTGCCGTGTCCACCACCCTTATCGCCGGGGTCGAATTGGCTAGAAA
>JANYHQ010000098.1 GCA_025358985.1 Acidimicrobiales bacterium | reverse complement strand
AACCGGCACGATGCACAGCTGTTGGCAGTTCCACCTCGAACACCGACGCCGCAACGGGCTCGGTCACAGGCTCGACGGACACGGGGTCAACCTAGTGCCTGGTCCCGGAATTTCTGGACCGGGCCGATGCACCACACTGGGCATACATGTCTGTCCATGTCCCACCGGCCTACGCCGCAGCATCGTCTCGGCACCCGGTCCCGGCGTTTGCGGTGGGCGAAGTCATCGGGCAGATCTACGAGCAGTTGGGCCCACACCCCGATGTGGTGATGCTGTTTGTGACAGCCGACCTGGTCGGCGCGCTCGACGACGTCGTGGCCACCATACGAGCCACACTGGCGCCGACGGTACTCATTGGCAGTGCTGCGCTGGGTGTAATCGCCACCGGTCAAGCCATAGAGCACTCCCCTGCCATCAGCGTATGGGCCATCAATCACACATCAGTTACTCCGATGACGCTCGAAGCGATGGATGAAACCGCAGGCCTCATGATGAACGGTTGGATACCCGACGTCGCCGATGAGTCGAGCACCCTGATACTGCTCGGTGATCCGTTTTCGTTTCCCGCTCATCGAGCCATCGCCGCCATCGGCCAACGTCATCCCCATCTGAGCGTGGTGGGGGGATATGCGTCTGGCCGAAGGCGACCGGGCGGCACCCGGCTGATTCTCAACGAGCGATTCATCACCACCGGCGCCGTGGGGCTGCTCATCCCCCGTGAATCACTGGCGGTAGAGAACATCGTGTCCCAAGGCACCCGGCCGGTGGGGCCGGTGATGACGGTCACGGCCACCGATGGGGGGCGTTCGGTGCAGGCGTTGGCATTGGAACCAGCGTTGGACCGATTCGATCAGATCGTCGCTGACGCCACTGATGAAGAGCGCCAACTCATGACCGAGGGACTACTGCTCGGGGTCATCACGCAGAGCTGCGCTCAGACCACGTTGGTGGTCAGCCCCATCGCTGGTGTGGACCGGTTGACTCGGGCGTTGGTGACGGCTGAACCAGTGGACGTGGGCACGGTGGTGCAGTTTCATGTCCGTGACCGGCGGCGCTCCACCGACGACTTGTCAGCCGCTCTGCGCAACTCCAGACTTGGTGGCCGAACCGCGGCGGTGCTGCTGTTCTGCACTACTACTCGAGGTAGTGAGGTCCATCGCGACCCCGACATCGATCCGGTCGTGGTCCACGACATGTTCAACGTGCCTGCAGCAGGGATGTTCTGTGACGCAGTGTTTGGAGCAATGGCTGGATCACCACAGGTGGTGACCGACGCCGTGTCGGTGACCCTCTTCGCTGACCCAGATCAGTCGTAAACGTATACCGAGGTGCCGTTGGCCACGGCGCCCGGGAACCACTCGGCCACGGCCATGGGCAGACGCACGCACCCATGCGATGCGGGATAGGCGGGCACACTGGGCGCCCCGTGGAACGCGAACCCACCGGTGAAATACAAGGGGTTGTAGAGCTTGCCGAGGTCACTTTCGCGCCAGCCCGGGATGCGGCGTTGGATGCGGAACTTGCCGCGTGGGGTGGTGGCTTCACCGCAGACCTGCTCACCCGTCTTGCCGGACACATCGCAGTACTTCTTTCCAGATCCACTTGATACCGATACCACCCGGTAGAGCGACCCGTCCTTGTAGAGGAACAGCACTTGGCGCGAGATGTCCACCTCGATGCGAGTGGGTCCCCCACTGACGATGAGCCCGCTGGGCAGCAACGACTGCTCGATAATCCCCTTCAGGGTGTCGTCGACGGTGCCCGTGCGTTTGAGACCGTTGACCTTCTGGAACGCCACCACACCCTGCCACGTTGACTGGTCGAACTTACCGTCGACTTTGCCGGTGTCGTAGCGCAACTCTTCCAGACGCTGTTCGAGGGCCAACACGTCAGGGCCGCTGCGACCCGATTTGAGGGTACGGCCTCGGGGAATGGCAATACCCGGAACGGGAACAGTGCTGGTGGTCACGGGCACCGAGGTGGACGCAACGGGGGGCGACGACGTGGTGGGCGCAACGGTAGTGACTGGCGAGGTAGTGGGTGGTACCACGGTAGGCGCAACGGTGGGCTCGGTGAAGAGGGGTGCGGTGGTGGTGGGCTCCACTGGGGCCACCGTCACAGGGGGCGCAACCGTGGTGGACGGGTCGGTTTGCGCCTGGGCCACACCACTGACTGCAAGCACACATACGGCCGCCACCGCCATCAGGCCGAGCGTGGCGTACTTTTGCGTGGGGCCCATCTGCTGCTTACGTCCACCGAACGTCGAGCCCATCAACCTGCGCTTCGCACCCACCGACACTGCCATCCTCCTGGTTGAGCCGACGGGATTTCCCGGTCAGCAGATCTACGGCGGTCATTCTGGCCGCTGGTTGTGTGGATCCTGTGTATTTCCATCAGACAGCGACGTGTGACACACAGCTCACCCACAGTCATCGTCATACGAGAGTGGTGGAGTTGAGCACTTTGTAACACCGGGCGGGTGGACCGACCGGAGTTCGTGTCCGAGCGGTCCGGTGCCTGATTAGGGTGGGCGCGGTCGCGAACTGCGAGGCCAGATCACTCAACCCCCATGACTCAAGGAGTTCCCCGTGGCCGATGAGGCAACCCCGGCGACGCTGGATCCGGATCTGGACCAGCGGGCGGTGAACACCATCCGAGGACTGTCGATGGATGCGGTGCAACGGGCTGGCGCTGGTCATCCCGGTACGGCCATGGCCTTGTCGCCGTTGGCCCACGTGTTGTGGACACGCATCATGAAGTACGACTCGTCACGCTCTGACTGGTTTGACCGCGACCGCTTCGTCCTGTCATGCGGACATGCCTCGGTTCTGCTGTATTCGATGCTCCATCTCACGGGATACAAGCTGGGACTGGAGGATCTGAAACGGTTCCGTCAGTGGGGCAGCCTCACGCCTGGTCATCCCGAGCGTGGGCACACCGACGGCGTGGAAGTCACCACCGGTCCGTTGGGACAAGGCCTGGGCAATGCGGTGGGTATGGCCATGGCGGAGGCCAATCTTCGGGCCCGATTCGGCGCCGAGGTGTGCGATCACTTCACCTTTGTCATCGTCAGCGATGGTGACCTCATGGAAGGCATCAGCCACGAGGCGGCGTCGCTGGCTGGTCACCTCGGCCTGGGCAAACTCATCTGTGTCTACGACGACAACCACATCACCATCGACGGTCCCACCGAGTTGGCCTACACCGACGACGCTGGGATGCGCTTTCGTTCATACGGCTGGGATGTGGACGAAATTGGCGAGGTGGCCAACGACCTTGACGTCCTCGAGGCGGCGGTGCGTCGCGCCCAAGGCGTCACCGACAAGCCCACGTTCATCAGACTGCGTAGCCATATCGGCTATCCGTCACCGCACAAAACCGACACGTCGGCAGCCCATGGTGAGCCGTTGGGAGTGGAGGAGGTGGCTGCCACCAAGGTCATTCTCAACATGCCCCCAGAAGACTTCTTCATTGCCCCCGACGTGGCCGAGAGCTATCACCGAGCCGGAGTGCGAGGGTCATCAGCGGCGGCGGAGTGGGACAAGCGCTTGGCCGCCCACGTTGACCGGGAGGTGTTCGAAACATGTATGGCCGGCCGACCGTTGGCGGGATGGACCAATAATCTGCCCACATACGAAGCCGGCAAGGACGTGGCCACCCGGGTGGCGTCCGGTGAATGCCTCAACGCGCTCATTCCCAGCGTCCCCGCACTCATGGCCGGAGGGGCTGATCTCACCGGCAACACCGGCACCATGATCAAAGGGGGCACGGCGTTCAGTGCCAGTTCGCCGGAGGGTCGCCTGTTGCATTTCGGTATCCGCGAGCACGGCATGGGGGCCATCATGAGCGGCATGGCGGCCCACGGTGGCATCCTGCCGGTGGGCGGTACCTTCTTCGTCTTCAGCGACTACATGCGTGGTGCGGTGCGGGTGGCCGCCATCCAGAAGGCCCGGGTCATCTACTCCTGGACGCACGATTCCATCGGCGTCGGCGAGGACGGCCCCACCCATCAACCGATCGAACAGTTGGCGTCGTTGCGGGCCATGCCCGATCTACGGATGATCCGGCCTGCCGATGCCAACGAGGTGGCGGCCGCATGGCGGGTGGCCATCTGGGCCGAAACCGGTCCCACCGCACTCATCCTCGCCCGGCAGAAGTCGCCCGTCCTGGCAGGTACCGCAGAGCGTGCCATCGCCGGTGTGGAGCGCGGTGCCTACGTGCTGGTGGACCCCACCGGAGATGTGCCCGACATTGTGTTGGTGGGTACCGGTACCGAAGTGCAGCACTGCGTGGAGGCGGCCAAACGCCTGAGCGAAGAGGGTTACGACACGCAGGTGGTGTCCATGCCATCCTGGGACCTGTTCGAGGCCACCGACGAGGAATACCAGGAGCAGGTGTTTCCAGCCGACGTGCCGGTGGTGGCCTGTGAAATGGGGTCTTCGATGGGATGGGAGCGCTTCGCCGATCTCACCGTCACCGTCGACACCTGGGGAGCATCGGCCCCCGCCGATCGGCTCATGTCGGAGTACGGCTTCGACGCCGACTCCGTGGTGGAAGCCGCCCTGCTGCTCCTCGAAGGTGATGAAGACGAACTCTGAAAATGAACTCTGAAGATGACTCCGAAGATGAACTCTGACACGCCAGCTACGCCCGGTCACGAAAGGACCACACCATGACCCGTCTGCTCGATCTCTCCAAGGTTCACGGACAGAGCCCGTGGATCGACAACCTCAAGCGATCGTTTCTCGCCGACGGTGGCCTGGCCACGCTGGTGGAACGCGGCGTTCGTGGGGTCACGTCCAACCCCACCATCTTCCAGAAGGCCATCTCCGGAAGTCAGGACTACGACGAGCAGTACGCCGCCGCCATCGCCGCTGGCTCCTCCACTGAGGATGCCTACTGGGCCCTGGTTGGCCACGATGTCACCGCCGCCTGTGCCATCCTCGCCCCCGTCCATACCGCCAGCGCCGGCGTAGATGGATATGTGTCGCTGGAGGTGTCGCCGCTGCTGGCCGACAACACCGCCGCCACCTCGGCCGCCGCCCGCCATTTGCATACCACCCTGCACTTGGCCAACCTGATGGTGAAGATTCCTGCCACCGCCGCCGGAGTGCCAGCCATCGAGGAAATGATCGCCGAAGGGCGCAACATCAACGTCACGCTCATCTTCAGTATCGAGCGCTACGACGCGGTGATGGAGGCCTATATCCATGGCTTGGAGCGTCTGCTGGAGGGAGGAACCACGGATTTGTCGGGCACCGCCAGTGTGGCGTCGTTCTTCGTGTCTCGGGTGGACACCGAAGTAGATCGTCGGTTGGAGAAGGCGGGCACCCCAGGCGCACTGGCGTTGCGCGGCCGGGCCGCCATTGCTCAGGCGGTGTTGGCGTATCACTTGTTCAATCAACGCTTCAGTGGTCCCCGATGGGAGCGACTGGCCGCCCATGGTGCCCGGCCGCAACGTCCGCTATGGGCCAGTACTTCCACCAAGAATCCGGCGTTTCCCGACACATTGTATGTGGATTCGCTCATTGGTCCGCAGTCGGTGAACACCTTGCCCGACGCCACACTGGAAGCCTTCGACAACCACGGCACTTTGGCCCGCACCATTGATGAGGTGGAAGCAGTGGCCAACGCCTTTGCCACCATGAATGGTCTGCGCGCTGAAGGTATCGACATGGATGATGTGGCGTTGACCTTGGAGCACGAAGGGGTCGCCTCGTTCGTGAAGAGCTTCGAGGAACTGCTGTCCACGTTGGAGGAGCGCGGCGCTCAACTGCGCGCCAAGGCGTGAGCCCAATCGTGAGCTCAACCGTGGACACAGCCGGAGCAATCGCTGTCCCCGTCACCAGCATGCAATCCGACACTGCAGGCAACAACGGCGGCGTCATTGCCCCCGCCAGCACACTGGTGATCTTCGGCGCCTCCGGTGATCTCACCAGTCGCAAGCTCATGCCAGCCTTGGCCGAACTCATCCATCGCGGGTTTTTGGGCCCGTCATTTGCGGTGGTGGGCGTGGCTCGTACGGAGATGACGGACGAAGATTTCCAGTCGCGTATGGCTACCGCCGTGGAGAATCCGCCCGACGATTGGGCCACGGTCACCAAACGGTTCCGATACATCACCGGCGAGTACGACCACCCCGAGACGTTCAGCCGTCTACGCAGTGTGCTGGAGCAAATCGAGGGCCAGTTCATTGCACCGTCGGGTGCCACCACGGTCACCGGCAACCGCCTGTATTACTTCGCTGCGCCTCCCAGCACGTTTCCCATTCTGGTGGGCGGTCTACGCGATGCCGGGCTCAACCACGCCCACGCCGAAGGGGCCTTTGCCAGGGTCATCATCGAAAAACCGTACGGTCGAGACATGGCGTCGGCGGTGGCCCTCGACGAGATTGTTCACTCCGGCTTCGACGAGTCGCAGGTGTACCGCATCGATCATTACCTGGGAAAGGAGACCGTGCAAAACCTGTTGGCTCTGCGTTTCTCTAATGCCATCTTCGAGCCGCTGTGGAATCGTAACTACGTTGATCATGTAGAGATCACCGTGGCCGAAACATTGGGTGTGGGGCACCGCGGCGGTTTCTACGAAGAGGCTGGGGCGTTGCGCGACATCGTGCAAAACCATGTGATGCAGGTGGTGGCATTGACGCTCATGGAACCCCCCTCGTCCATGGACCCCAACGGCATTCGTGACGAGAAGGTCAAGGCGCTCAAGGCGGTGGTCACCATGAGTGATCGCGATGTGGAATCGTCGGTGGTACGGGGGCAGTACAGCGCCGGATTGGTGGAGGGCGAGAAGGCAGTGGCCTATCGCCACGAGGAGGGGGTCAACCCCAACTCCACCACGGAGACGTACCTGGCGGTACAACTCGTGGTGGACAACTGGCGGTGGGCCGGTGTGCCCATTTATCTGCGTACTGGCAAACGACTCCCCAAACGAGTCACCGAAGTGGTGATGCACTTCCGGGCCGCACCGCACCTGGCCTTTGCCGCCAAGACGGCCAAGAAGCTGGAACCCAACTCACTCATCGTGCGTATCCAGCCCGACGAAGGAATCTCGTTACGATTCGGGGCCAAGGTTCCGGGGCAGGCCTTCCAGGTTCGCACCACGTCCATGGACTTTGAATACGACAAGCAGTTCACCGAAGAAGATCTTGATGGCTATGAGCGGCTGCTCCTCGACGCGCTGCTCGGCGATCAAACCCTGTTCATCCGCACGGACGAAGTGCACGAGGCGTGGCGCATCGTCACCCCCATGCTCAACGCGTTCGCCGATCCGGACTTCCCGGTGGCCATGTATCCCGCCGGTACCTGGGGTCCGGGGGAAGCCGATCGCCTCATCGACCGCAGCGGCCGGAAGTGGCGCCAGCCCTAACCTTTCAGCTCATCCCCCGCCCCAGGCAGGACGTGCTTTAGGGGGGTCCATCACGTGTCGATGCAGTGTTCGTATGCTGCTCACCGTGCACGATCCCGCCTCCTCCATCGTGAGCCCCGAGTGGCTCGCCGCCCATCTCGGCGACACCGATCTGGTGGTGGCTGACTGCCGCTGGTATGTCGACGCCCGCTCGGCCGAGGCGGCCTACGA
>JANYHQ010000096.1 GCA_025358985.1 Acidimicrobiales bacterium | reverse complement strand
CGAAATCATCGAAGGTTATCGTGGATTTACCCACGCCGATGGTGGCTGCCATCGTCACGGACGTGGGCTCGTGGCACATGTTGGAGCAGTCGGGCAGGTTGTTGGTCCCAAGAGCGCGAGCCAGAAGTTGGTAACAGAAGGCCGCCTCATTGCTGGTGCGCCCTGATGTGTAGAAAACTGTCTCGTTGGGGCTCTTCAACGATTTCAGGGCCCCTGCGATGAGGTCGTAGGCATCGGTGTAGCCAATCGGTTCGAAATGGGTTGAGTCCGGTCGGCGGATCATGGGCTGGACCAAGCGACCCTGACCCCCTAGCCAATAGTCATCGGCTGCTGCAAGTTCCGCCAGTGAATGGTTGGCAAAGAACTCCGAGTCAGCGCGCTGACTGGTGGTTTCGTCCGCTACAGCTTTGGCACCGCTCTCACAGAACTCAGCGCGCTTACGATGAGGGCGCTCCGGCCATGCGCAACCCGGGCAGTCGAACCCGCCCACCTGATTGATCTTGGCCATCGTCTTGAGTCCGTCGACCGCGCCCGCCGTATCCACCAAACGTTTCACCGACATCTTCACGGCCCGCCAACCGGTAGCACTGTCCAGGGGGGCACCCACCATCGGGGTGGCTTCCGAAGCGCGGTGCGAGACGGACTCAGACATCGGAGCTCCCGCTCTACTTCTTGATCATCTTGGTAACGAAGTACAGCACTGCGAGCACCGCCACTATGGGGAGCAATACAACGAGGGCAAGCAACTTGCCAACAAGGGCGACAAAGAACACGGAAGCAATCATGAACGTCGCACTACCCCGAGGCCTGTGTACTCCAAACATCCATGTTTGTGGAAAGAACCTCGCGGGTAAGGAAAACCGGACGCGATTCGACAACTCCAACAGGAGGAACATGCCGATGGATGCCATTGCACTACTGAAAGCGGATCATAAAGCCGTTGAAGAGAAGTTCGTTAGTTTCAGCGCACTCGGCGATCGTGCGTTCAAAGCCAAGGCCAAGATTGTCAAAGACGTAATCGCCGCCCTCACCAAGCATGCAGCCATCGAAGAGGCAGTGTTTTATCCTGCAGCGCGCCAGCGCCTCGAAGAATCTGGGAGTCTGGTACTCGAGGCGCTTGAAGAGCATCACATCGTGAAATGGACCCTTTCTAAACTTGATCAAATGGCCCCCACGCAGGAGCGCTTCGATGCAAAAATCACGGTGCTCATGGAAATTGTACGTCATTACGTCCGCGAGGAAGAGAAAGTGCTCTTCCCTGCCGTTCGTAAGGCGTTCACAAAATTGGAGCTGGATCAGATGGGAGAAGAACTCGCCACCGCCAAGCCTTCTGCACCCACCCACCCGCATCCACGGTCCCCGGACGAGCCGCCGCTCAACGCTATGGCCTCAGCCATCGCCAAGCCCTTCGATGCAATGCGTGACGCAGGCGAAGCCATCGTGAAACAGGTACGACGCGCAACCAACCAGAAATGAGGTATCCGGTTCTTGCCCTTCCTTGAAATCCGAAACAACCTCTCTAACATCGACCCTGCGTCAGCACTCGCACAGTGTTTCGACTACATCAATTGGGGGTAGCACGCCGTTGCCCTCAACGGATCTCCCGAAGGGCGAATGCGACCGGAGACTGAGAATGATAGGTGCAACAACCCTATGGAAACTGTTGTTAGTGACTGCCTCGCTAGTAGCGTTAGCGGGGTGTAGTTCCGACACGAAGGCATCGGTTTCATCCGACGTCCGAAATGCTGGTACTGACATTGCGAACGGGGTAGGAAACGCAGCGGACAGTGCAGCGGAATCTGTCGCACGCAACATCGCCACCCAGCAAGGCGAAGAACAATTCAAGAACGCAAAACAAGAACTTGACGGTCCGCTGACCTGCACCGCAAAGGTCGAGAGCGGTGTTTCAAAGATTGACCTGAACTGCACCGGAACAACCAAGCAAGGCGGTGCCGCAGAGCTAAGTGGAGTTACCGATGAGTTACCCGGCGCTTCAGTGACACAGCTATCCGGTGAATTCGTGGCCAAGGTGGACGGCAAAGAAGTGTTCACCACCAAGCGACTTGGTGGTTGACCATGGCAACGACACGCGACACACCCAAAACACTTTCCGAACTACTCGATCCGTGTACCACCATGATGGTCGGAATCACATCAACGGTGAGCCTTTTTGACTCTCGTCCGCTTACAGTTGCGGACGTCAGCGACGCCATCCGTGTTCTTGTTCATGGCAGCGCTGACTGGGCGAGTCAAGTCACCAGCGATGAGTACGCACATGACCGAGATGGTGGCCACATCAGCCCGCGCCTGCGCTGCATCAATATCTGCCTGATCTAACTGTACCGCTTCGCAATGGATCGTGGTATTTGCAGTCTACACGAAGACCCACTCAAGCTCGACCAGAATTGCAGGGTGGGTTGGCTGGTTGCGTCGGAGGGAGAATAGCCGTCATGCGCGATGGCATCGGTTCACCAGCTCCTCACCCGGGGGACGGCCTGCGCTTCGTTGTCCAACTACACCGCGCCCGGCGTTTGCACTACGACCTCCGTCTCGAGGTTGACAACCACTTGGTGAGTTGGGCCGTGCCGAAGGGGCCCACCCTTGACCCCACCGTGAAACGTCTGGCGATACGCGTGGACAACCATGCCCTCGACTACTTCGACTTCGAGGGTGTCCTGCCTGCCGGACAATACGGAGCCGGCGATGTCACTATCTGGGATTGGGGCACTTGGACACCCGGCTCCGGAACCAGTCCTGCGCAAGCGTTGGCTGGCGGCGCCTTGCATGCCGACCTGAGCGGCGAGAAACTCTCGGGCAGATTTGTGCTGTTGCATACCGATCGATCGCAAGCACGCAACAACAATCAATGGCTGTTGATTCACAAGCGTGATGCCTCAGCCCGCAATGGCTGGGACGCATCTCAATTCCCACGTTCTGTGAAGAGCGGCAAAACCAACGACGAAATATTGGCGGAACACCGCTTCGGCACTGATTGAGGGTTGTCGGTACTCAGCACTCATCATCTGTTGAGACCCACACCTCATCTTTGTTCTGTACACATGCTTTGTCGTTGCCACCGTCGGACTCCACCGTGGCCTTGGCATCGTCATCGGTGCCGTCGTTGTTGCTGTCTTCGATCCCGGTGACCTTCGCTGGTGCGGGAACGAGTTTGGCGGCCGTTTGCAGGTTGTCTACCGTGGGTGCCCCGGACCCGGGCATGGCGTTAAGGGCAGCCACCATCGCCACGGCGTAGCCCTTGGACAATCCATTGTCGCCATTTGCTCCCGCTACAGAGTCTGTTGCGTTGTCGACAACCGAGCCTACGTTGTTGGCTACGTTGCCAGCCACGGTCCCCACGTTGTCCGCCGCATCACCAATGTCGGTGCTGGCTTGACTCACGGTGGTATTGCGCTTGTCGCTGCTGCGGGCCACGATTCCAATAGGGCTGAGCATGGCCAAAGTCATTGCGAGGGACCGAGTTACCCGGGCTGCGTTCATGAAGGGTGGCTAAGCCAGTATGGGCGCAGCCAAACATTTGCCGGTCTTGATGGGAACCCGTGAAGTGCGAACCGTCGTCGAACGAAGCAGTACCACCGTCAGGTGCCCACCGCTCAGGAGACGTCTTATGAACAAGCCTCTACGAACCCTCGTTACGGCCGCTTTGGCGGTGTCGATCCCGGTTGCGAGTACCCCCATCAGTATCGGCTCGTAAGCGTGGCGAAATTTGCTTCACTCGGGCCGAGTCTCAAAGACGGTGAGTGCCACCGTGCGCTCCGGAGACCCCAACTGTTGGACCTTTGGAACCGGCGTCGGTCAGCGGTTGCGAGCTTCAGTGTCGGGCGACAGGGAGTATGGCTGGTCTACGAACCCCAGGAAAGCGACATCTCTTACGACACCCTGCAGGATCAGATAAACGACGAGGGCGACACGTTCCACAAGGAAGAGACCTTCAGCAGCGGCGAGAAAGTGATCTGTGTAGGCACCACCGACGGCCGCATGGCAGCCTATCGCCTCACCCTCGACATCCGCTGAACGGATCCCCATACTCAGGACATGGGCGACTCCTCTGGACAAGTCGACGAGGAACTTGATGTTCGGGGGCTTGGATGTGCTGAAGTGTTGATTCAGCTGGCTGTATTGGCCCGAACGAGGACCAAACCATGGGTGGTCGATGTCGTCACGGACGACCTCGGTGCCCCGAGTGAACTTCCGTCTTGGTGTCGCCTCACTGGCAACATGTTCGTAGGCTCGAGTACAGCCAGTGGACCAGGCCCTCGCTATACCCTTATTCTGCCAGCAAAGGACAACTCATGACCAACCGATTCTGTGTCACGGCCACCCATGCCAGCGACGACCCGGACCGTGCCACCGTGGCGTGGGTGATTGCCAACGCAGCGCTGGCGTCGGGCAAAGACACCATGGTTTTTCTATCAAGCGAAGGCGTGCGAGTCGGATTCGTAGGTGGTGCCGACGCCATCCATCACGAGGGGTTCGCTGCGCTCTGTGATCTCATCGAGACGTTCGGCAGTAACGGAGGTCGCATTCTGGTGTGTACCCCGTGCGCCAAAAGTCGAGGGCTTGACACCTCCGAGTTAGTCACCGGAGCGGTCCTTGGCGGCGGAGCGGGACTGGTGGAGTTTTTGACCGCCGATGGGGCCGTAGCGTCTGTCAGCTACTAACAGACTCATTCGATGGACTGAGGAAATGACAGAAACGCACCCCAAAGCCGAGCCCGGAGTGCGTTTCAGTCAACCATCAGTGGCTACCGTCGGGCCAGCAACACAATGACCAAGATGATGAGGATGAGGACGACTGCTCCGCCACCTATGTACATGTTTGACTCGCTTTCTGTGACGTAATTGTCACCGGGCCGGTTGAGTACCGGTCCGCTACCCCGCCCGACAACATCCAAACATCGGTGTCCTCAGAACAGAGGTTTCGGGGCGCAGACATCGGGTAAGGGAGGGCCAACGTGAAGCCCTCAACACACCAAGCACTGGTCATTTGTGATGCTGAGTAGTCTCATTCGACAGTTGGGAAGTGCCTCGACGAAGGCAACGTTTGGTATTGTGGTGGGAGCAATAGTGACCTTCTGGGCTGTTATTGGACTGTTTGCCGGGTTCCCCACCTGGTGGCAAACAGTGCTCTATTCAGTGAGTTCCAGCGTGACGCTGCTCATGGTGTTCGTACTCCAGCACACACAGAACCACCAGCAGATGGCCGTACAACGCAAGCTCGACGAGCTCATCAGATCGTTTCCGCATGCTGATGACCGCCTGATCTCAGCCGAAGCTGCGTCCACCGATGAACTGCTGGAACTGTCTGAGCTCCACTTGGCCAAACGCAGCGAGGCCACCGTTACCCCGCCCCTTCCTCCGAGTCTCCGTACAGCACGCCCAAACCCGTGAGCGCAATCAGCCTGTCCAGATACAGGTTGCCGCAATCGACCTGAACTCCGTGGTCGCGGTAGAAGCGCAGCAGTACTCCCAGACCAGCACTGGAGACGAATGAGATACCAGCTGGATCCACCCGAACTGACGCAGCGCGATCGGCCACTGCTTCGGCCAACGCGGCTTCCAATGCGGGGGCAGTGTCACTATCAACGTCGCCGCTCACAGCTACTACCAGACTTCCGTTGCGCCCGTACAGGTGCCACTGCATGCAACAGATCTCCGATCGAGGCAGAAAGAGAGTGAGCGTATCAATTGCCACCGCAAGGGGTTTGAACGGACGAAAAGCCGGGCATAGGCGGCCCTGTCGTCCGACTGAGGCGGCCAACGGGAGGACGCTATGTCAGTTGACGAACCAGTAGACCGCCGGCGCGCAGAGCTGCAAGACCACGCCGCACGAGGCGATCAGAAATGGCTCCAGAACGCTCTTCAAAGCGGAGACCTGAACTGGCTCCGATCGCGAATGGGCATTGACGCATTTGGCGCTGTCAGTACCGCAATCTCTGCAGGGGATACGGAGGAAGTGCGACG
>JANYHQ010000092.1 GCA_025358985.1 Acidimicrobiales bacterium | reverse complement strand
TCGTAGGCGCGGTTGAGGTCGCCCCACCACGGTGGCCCATAGAGCGCAGGCCACCATGGCCTCGGCCCGCAGCACCGAAGGCTCCCAACGTGTCAACGTGCCGAAGGCTGCCAATATGCAAAGCGCGCAGATGAATCTGGGACGTGGCCCCAACCGCTTCAGCAGTGGCGCCACCGCGGCGAGGGCGAAGGCCACGTTCTGACCAGACACCACCAAGAGATGACTCAGTCCGGAGGCCCTGAAATCGTCAGCTACGGCCACCGGTTGATTGCGGCCGTCTCCCACCACAAAACCAGCGAACAGCGACCTCGAAGTGGCGGTCATGGAACGTGTGCCTTCCTCCATGGTCGAACGTACCCACCCCGCCCATCGCCACGGTAGTGATCCCGCATCGACCGGCCTCAGTTGCAAGACGGTGACCCGGCCGGCCAAGTGTCTGGACGTGGCCCAACCCGGTGGCTCGGTGGCCCACGGCTTGACATCGAAACGAGCCTCGACCCTGGCTCCCGCCGAGAGTGGGCGCAACACCGACGACGCTGGTTCGCGAGCCGACGCCGCCAGACGTTTGCCGCGCCAGCGCACGGTGACGCGTTGGCCACCCGGAATCGGCACCGGATCATCCACCAGCACCAGTTGATCCGAATATCGGCCCACTGCAGGTGGTACCAGCCCGGCCAAAGCCCTTGCCGATAACGTAGGCACGCATATGATCGGAATCAGCCACAACAATGCCGTGGCCCCCGTGACCCAGGTCCCCGTAACCACAAGTGCACTGATAACCAGCACGCTGATTAATGGCAGTCCCCAGGTGACACGCGACGCCGCAGCCGTTGCACCACATGCCAGTGCACACACCACATCGCTGGCGGGACGCAATGGGCGCTCGACCACTACCGAGATACGGTGACCCGCTTGCGCATCGCCGCCAGCTTTGCTTCACCAATGCCGGGTACGTCGAGCAATTGGGTCACCGAGGTAAAACGCCCGGCCTGGGTGCGGTGCTCGATGATGGCAGCCGCGGTGGCCGGTCCCACGCCGGGCAGCGTGTCGAGTTGTTCGGCCGTGGCCGTGTTCAGATCTACCGGCTGCGCTGCCACCACCGGTCCGGGACCCTCCACGGCGCCGCTGCCTATGGCGATTACTGGCTCGGCCGTGACCACACTGGGTACTGGTTTTCCCCGATGAGGAATGTACACACGCTGCCCGTCGGCCACCGGAGCGGCCAGATTGACAGCGTCAACATCAGCATCGGCGGCCATTCCGCCTGCCGCTGACACCACGTCGGCCAGTCGGCTGCCAGCGTTCATGAGATACACCCCCGGAGACACCAGTGCACCGGCGGCATGAACCACCATTGGCGCCGGGGCCGTTGTAGTAGCGACGGCGCTCAGCGTGCTGGACGCCGCCACCACGGGGGGCGATGACACCGCCGGACCTTTGGTCAGGGGGAGTCGCGAATCAATTCGTTGCCGGGTCTTGGTAGCCGTGCCGGTGGCCGCTCCGGAACCGAACACCGCCACTGCGCCCAAGCCCATCAACATGATGGTGACCGCAGCGATGAGCAGCCGTCGCGGAGGCCGATACGACCGCAGGCCGTCTACTGCGCCCCTCAGGCGGTCAAGGGAAGTCAGCGGGGGCGGAGCAACGGCCACCCGTTGCTCCGGTACATGGGCGAATGGCGTGACAGATGGGCCAACGGGTCGAACCACGGGCTCCTCCAAACCGGCACGCATGGCGCGCCACAACTGCGGTCAGAAGAGGGGGAAGAACAAACAGCTACGAATATGTGGACTGTACCAGAGCACCTTGCATGTCATCCCACAATCGAAACGGGCCCTCCTTCCAGTGCAGGACGCCAGCTGTGGCGCTATACGCGCGACTGTGGCGTCCTCCTGCCAACTGTGCGCCACAGCCGCGCGCAATCCGCCACACCTAGGACTTCCCTACGGTCACGCTCCAGCCGTCACACTGGGGTTGCGCCCTCCGCTGCGCTTCGGTGCTCACCCGGCCTCCACCGTTCCCTACGGTCACGCTCCAGCCGTGCCCGTGAGGAACCCCATCATCCGCTCACGGCGTTCTTCCACCGTCCCGTCGCGTTGTGCGAACAGACCACCGGGACGCAACGTGATGCCCCCATCGACTTG
>JANYHQ010000089.1 GCA_025358985.1 Acidimicrobiales bacterium | reverse complement strand
CGGGCTGGGTATCTGGGGTGGAGTCGCTGTCGGTGCGATAGTTGGGTGGCGTCTGGCGAAACGTCGTGGTCTCGATGCAACGTCGCTGCTCGACGCGGCTGCGGTGGGGTTACCGCTGGCCCAGGCCATTGGTCGGATCGGCAACTGGTTCAACCAGGAACTCTTCGGGGGGCCATCGACGCTTCCCTGGGCGTTGGTCGTCGATGCGGCAAAGCGACCTGCGGAGCTATCGGTTTTCACCACCTTCCATCCCACGTTCTTGTATGAGGCGATATGGAACGTGTTGGTAGTGGCGCCGATCGTGTGGTTGGTGTTCGGTCGAACACGGCTTCGGGGTGCAGCGTTTGCGTCGTACGTTGCTACGTACACGTTCGGACGTTTCTGGATCGAGCGTTTGAGAGTCGACCCTGCCACGAGGCTGTTCGGCGTGCGTATCAACGAACTCACCAGCACTGTCGTGTTCGTGACGGCCGTTGCGTGGCTGGCCGCCTGCGGCTTGTCGTTGGTTGGGCGAACCAGCGAACTCCCGTTTCAGCGCAGCAATTCCACCGCTTCCGGGTAACGCATCGAGCAACCGTGCTTCGATCGATCTGAAAATCAGAGCACCGGCAGCTACTACACTTTGTCGGAGTAACTACCAAAGGATTTGACTGCCTTGACACGACGAGATGTACTCAATGCGATGTGGAACCGCCGGACAGATTCCTGGGAGCACCAGGTCGAGGGGTCCCCTGCCTTTGAGCAAATCCGTTGGGAGCTGATGGTTGCCAGCGAACTCAAGCGCACCGACCGGGTCCTTGACCTCGGCGCCGGGACGGGATTCATCACGTTGCCGATCTCCTCAAAGGCCCACGAGGTGGTGGCCGTCGACGTCTCTGAGAAGATGCTTGATGTTCTCCGAGTCAAGGCTACCGAGCAAGGGATTACCAATGTCACACACATGGTGGCTGACCTCACGGAGCTCAGCTTCCCCGACAACAGCTTCGATGTGATCGTGTCGAGCTACGCGCTTCACCACCTGCGCGACGACGACAAGGAGCGGCTCATGTCTAGCTGCCAGCGGTGGCTGCGCCCGGGCGGTCGTATCGTGATCGCCGATATGATGTTTGGCCGACTCGCGACGCAACGAGATCGTCGAATTGCGCTGGCCAAGACGACGCGTCTTGTACGCAAGGGTCCAGCCGGCGTGTGGCGGCTGGGCAAGAACGCCATTCGCTTCGGCCTGCGGTCGGGTACTGAACTTCCAGCTAGCCCGGAGTTCTGGCTGATGGCCCTGAACATCGCCGGCTTTCGGGAGCCGCAGTTCCGCGAGATCGTGGCCGAAGCGGGCTTGGTCCGGGCGACTGTGTACCGGTGATGTTGATCGGGAGGCGAATGGCGTTCACGCTCGCCTCCATGATGAGCGCAACGGGTGTAGTCCTCCCCTCACCGTCTGTCGTTGCGTCAGTGGCGATCACGGCGGGTCCGACGTTTCTGGCTGAGACGTCGGTGGCGGTAGATCCGACCAACGACCAGCACGTCGTCGTGCTTGCTGACCGGTATGGCACCCACACGTCGATCGTGATGGTGGAATCCTTCGATGGGGGCCGTTCGTGGTCTCGGCAACGTGCGCTGATACCACCGGGATTCACCACGACCTATGACTCCACGGTTCGGTTCACGCCCACTGGTGGCCTGGTCGTTGCTGGCGGCGCGGCCCGCCCGACGTCACCGGGCTGCAATGCAGACAGTTCAGTGTTCGTGGCGGATCTTGCGTCGTCTGGTGAGGTCTCCTATCGATTGGTCCGGTCGGTCTCGGGATTGAATCGGTTCACGGATCGGCCAGCGTTGATTGTCGATCAACGAAGCGGTGCGACGTTTGTTTCATGGACTGAATCGGCCGGGCCGCTGGCGGCGTGTAGAGGGCGACCGATATTGAGCTCGACTCGTGTGTCTTACGCCGAGCCCGGAGAGGCGTTCTCCTCACCGGTCCAGGTGCCATCCAGCGGACTGGTAGCTCCGTACGGGTCCTCGCTGGCCGTAACTGCCACAGGTTCATTGGTGGTCGCAGTTGGAGAGTACGACACCTCCGGGCGAAGTCATCTTGTCATCGCGGAGTCCGTTGATGGTGCCCGTACCTTCACACTGCCCACCGTCGTGGCGTCACGGCCCGCACCGACACGTCGATGGAAATGGCGTGGCTGGGTGTCAGCTGTGCCGTCCCTGGCATCGACGGTCGAGGGGCGGCTGGCGGTGAGCTGGGTCGGTACGTCAGGCGTGAGACAGTCGCCGAGGGTGTGGGAGCGGACGCCGACCGGTTGGATCGACGTCAGCCCTACTACGGCG
>JANYHQ010000048.1 GCA_025358985.1 Acidimicrobiales bacterium | reverse complement strand
GGGCAATCGATCAGCTGGCAGGCCAGCTCTTCTCGATGTTGTTGAGCATGTCATCGGTGCTCTCGCCCACGATCCATGCGGTTGATTCCTTCCAGAATGATCCGGAGCCAACGGCACCGGGCATCTGGTCGGAGCCGTCGAAGCGGAACACGTCGGCGCTCTTGCCGATGTCGGCGAAGACCTGATCAAACGGGTCCTGCAACTGCTTCGTGTCGTAGTCCTTGCGGGGCGAGAACGTTCCCGAAGACTTGGCCCGGGAGTTGGCGTACTCCACCGACGACACGAAGCGGATGGTGTCGAAGGTCTCGGGCTTGTTGTTGGTGGCGGAGTTGATGTCGCCACCGCCCAGCATCACCTTAGGGTCGCCAGCCTTGGCCACCGGGAGGTAGAAAGCGCTGATGGTGCCCTTGTCGCCGAACACGGTACCGGCCGGCCAGAACGTCTTGTAGAAGTTGGCCTGACGGTGCATGAAGCACTTGCCGTCAACGATGGGCAGGCCACCGTCTTGGAAGCGGGTGGTGGCGATGGCCTTGACGTTGCCGACGTACTTGGCATTCTTGAGAATTCCGCCAACGGCGTCCACGGCCACCTTGACCTTGGGATCATTGAACGCAATCTTGTGGTTGACCCACTGGTCGTAGACGTCGGGACCGTTGAGGCGCAGCATCATGTCTTCCACCCAGTCGGTGATGACCCAGCCCGTGGCTGCACCGGACTCGATGCCGGCACACCATGGCGTACCTCCGTCGGCCACGATCTTGTCGGAGAGAGCAATGAGCTCGGTGAGCGTGGTGGGGATGGTGTAGCCCTTGGCCGCGAAGGCCTGCGGGTTGTACCACACGAACGACTTGAAGTTCTGGGCGAAGGCCGCTCCATAGAGCTTGGAGTCCACAGTTCCGTAGCCCGTCCAGCCAGCCAAGAAGTTCTTGTCCAGATCGTCCTTCACGTCGGCCGGGAGCTCAACGAGCTTGCCAGCGCGAGCCTGCAAAGCGAGCAGGCCAGGTTGCGGGAAGTCGATGACGTCGGGGGCGTTACCAGCGTCGAGGCGGACCTTCACGTCGGCCTCGAACGTCTTGGAGCCTTCCCAGGTGACGTCGACTCCGGTGCACTTCTCGAAGGGCAACACGGCAGCGTCGATGGCGGCAATTTCCTTGACATCGTCATTGGGCGAGAAGATCGAAACCTTCTTGCCCTTGTACTGGTCTTTGCACTCAATTTTGCCGCCTGCGGTGCCGGGTTCGCCGGTGGCTGCAGCTACGCCAGCAACCGTGGTGTCGGCGGCGGCGGCAACGGTAGTTGCTCCGGCCACGGTGGTGTCGGCCGCAACCGTGGTGCCAGCCGCAGCGGCAACAGTAGTGTCAGCGGCAACGGCGGTGGTGTCGGTACCAGCGGCCGTGGTGTCCGCAGCGGCAGCCACGGTGGTGTCAGTTGTCTTGGCTTTGCTGCTGCATGCTCCGGCGACAAGCGACAGCGCCACGAGCGCGCCGACAGCCAGGCTCTTTCTTCTTTGCATGGTCTCCCCTTTAGGTCAGGTGCCGTAGGTCACACGTCCCTCGACAGCAATGAGGATAGGACATTCTTCGCCCTGCGTGTGAAACCGCTTGCAACGTGGGCTAGGAACACGGCATGTACTGGGCGCTCACCACCGCTGTCAGGTAGGGACAACGGTTGAGAATCATGCTCACCATGGCGGTATGGGTACCGCTGGCGTTGGTGGTGTTGCTCCTGCCCGGTATGGCGGTGGCGGCCCTCAGTGTTCGACGCTGCGGGCTCGGGTGGCAGCCATATCCGCTTGTCCTAGTGGGATCGTCATTGGTGCATTTGGTGGCGTTTTTCCTGTGGTTTTGGGCGCCATGGGCGGGTCGTAGCTGGACATGGATGGTGCTGGTGTCGTCGGTGACGACGTTGCTGATGCCGCAGCGACGACGGACGGTGCGACAGTGGACCCGTGATCGGGATCTGTGTACCGTGCTGGTGCTCATGATCGGGGCTGCCCTGGCGGTGCTCGGTTCGCTGCTACTCCATGGTGGAGCCCTGAACCCCACCGACGTAGCTACTCAGCGGTGGACGGATACTCGAATGCCGCCGGACAATGTGTTGCCAGCCATGCTGGCCGATCGTGTGGTGCGTCATGCGCCCACCGAGCCGTTCTTTGGTGGTTGGCGGTCTTCAGACCGGCCCCCGCTACAGGCCGCTGCAGTGGCCTTTACTGAACCCGTGCGCGTAGGACTGACGTTCGAGCAGCACTACCAAGTGGTGTCAACCGTGTTGGCGGTGCAGTGCCTCGGTGCATTGTGGATGTTGTTACGCCGTCTGGGCGTGACCGCAGGGATCACCGGGGCGGCGGTGCTGGCTGCGTCGGCATCGGGCACTGTGCTGCTCAACAGTGCCTATGTATGGCCGAAACTCCTGAGCGCAGCCCTGGTGCTGTGTGCGGCTGCGCTGCTCGTCCCTGAGGGGAGACCGGGGTGGTCCGTTACTGCTGTGCGACGACGATTGAACTGGGTATGGGCTGGTGTGGGGGCGGCGCTGGCTCTCTTGGCCCATGGGGCGGCGTTGTTCGCGCTGCTCCCAGGGATGCTGGCGATGATGGCCTGGGCGCTCATCGCACGGCTACGCCGGCCCCAACTCCCCAGTCAGTCGCGGCGGCTGTCGGGGGCGGCGTCGAGGTCGGCGTCGGGGCCGGTGGCCGGCATGCTGGCTGGCACCCTCACCATGGTGCCCTGGCTGATCTATCAACGGACGGTGGCACCACCGGGCGATCGTCTGCTCACATGGCATCTCGGCGGTGTCACTGATCCGGTGGCCGAGCCCTGGTACCGGGTGATGGTGCAGCATTACCGCGCCGTAGGTTGGAGTGGGGCGTGGCACAACCACGTACAGAACGTGGCAGTGCTGGCCAACCCCGCACGGTGGTGGGGCGATGCGTTGGGGTGGAGCGGTTCGCCACTCCTACTGCGTTCGTTGGAGCGGGGACACGTGCTGAATGGAGTGGGCGTGGGGTGGTTGGGATTGGCGTGCATTCCCATCGTGTTGGCTGTGCCGCGGTTTCGATGGCGACTGGAGGGCACAGTAGGAGCGGTCTTGTTGGGTGCGGCGGCCTGGATGTTGCTGATGTGGTGTGCCTTGATGTTCGGCCCGGCCGGAACCATCCCCGATACATCCACCGCGGTGGTGGCCCTGTTACTGCTGGCCGGGCCGGTGCTGGTGGCGGCGGCCATCAGTCCGTGGGCGGCGTGGGCAGTGGCGGCATTGGCCTGCGTCCGCTTCGGCCGCGTGTGGCTCTTTAGTGGTGATCCGCTGCGACCGTTGGTGAGCATTGCATCTGTGTGTGTGCTTATTATTGGCGCGCTTATGGTAGTGCTGGCAGCAGCCAGCGCCACGTGGACTACTACCAGCGCTCGAATTTCCAATCCACCGGTTGCCCGTCTGCGTACGGCATCACCGCGTGAAACTGGCGGGGGTCTTGGTCGAACAGCAACGGCAGGAAGTGACGGTCGCCGTCCCAAAACGTGAGCCCGGACGCCGAACGCACGTCGGCTTCGTCAGCACAGGCTTGCATCAGTTGCTCTCGCGCTACCCAGTGAAGCGGACCCTCCTCGTTGGATAGGGGAGGGGTGCCGATCCATGCGGTGATGAGAAAGATGAAGCCCAACCAATCCTCGCCGTTTGGTCCGAAGCCGGGCCAACTGATGGTGCCTCGTAGGACCATGGACGTGACCTCTATGTCAGCCTCCTCGCGCAGTTCTCTACGCATACCGGCGGCGACGTCTTCGTTGTTCTCCACTTTGCCGCCTAGACCGTTCCACTTGCCCAATTGCTCATCGTGGGCCCGTGCGACGCGGTGCACCAACAGCACCCGGTCGGCGGGCTCGTCGTAGACGTAGGCCAGTGTGCCGATGATGGGACAGTAGGGCACGTCCCGTAGCG
>JANYHQ010000490.1 GCA_025358985.1 Acidimicrobiales bacterium | reverse complement strand
CCGGATCACAGTCACGCCACCCTGGCCCATCTGCTCTCGCTGGTCGGCAGAACAGCCGTGGTCACCGGTGGTGCCGGTGGTATCGGCGCCGCCACCGTGGCTCGTCTGGCCGAGGCAGGCGCCAGTGTGGTGATTGCCGACCTCGACTTGGACGCAGCGACCGCCACGGCCACTCGGGTAGCCCAGGCCACCGGCTCCGAAGTGATCGCCACCACCGCTGATGTTTCCAACACGGCATCGCTGGGCGCGGTGGCCGACCTGGCCGTAGAGACCTTTGGATCACTGGACATCTGGGTCAACAATGCTGGTATCTACCCCGTCACCGGTCCCGCCATCGAGGCCGATGACGCACTCATCGATCGCCTGCTGAACATCAACGTACGGGGAACATTTGCCGGGGCCCGAGAAGCCGCCAAACGGATGACGGCGGGCGGTGTCATCGTGAACCTGGCATCCACCGCTGGATTTCGTCCCGCCGTTGGCATCAGCGCCTATGTGGCGTCCAAGCATGCCGTGGTCGGCCTCACCAAGAACCTGGCACTGGAGTTTGCCCCGCTCGACATCCGAGTGGTGGGCGTAGCGCCGGGAGTCATCGACACACCCGGTGTACAGGCCCAATTGACCCCCCTCAAGGCGGCCGGGCTGGATGTAGGTGCACGTATGAACAAGACACTCTTCGGGCGTGCCGGTCAGCCCGACGACGTGGCTCGCGTCATCACCGTGCTGGTGTCTGATCTGAGTGCATGGGTCACCGGTGTGGTGGTTCCGGTGGACGCCGGAAGCCTGTTGTCATGACGGCGGCCGACACACCGCTCGAACTCAGGCTGAGCGACCCCCACGTGCAAGACGACCCGTTCGACTACTACGCACAACGCCTCGGGAACTGCCCGGTGTGGCATGAGGAGGATGTGGATCTGTACGTGGTCGGTGGCATGGCCGAAGCGCGTGATGCTCTCAATGATTCAGCCACTTTTTCTAGTGCGCCAGCGCGCCGCAGTGCCGGTGTCAATCCTGTGGCGATGGCCTACGTCACGGCGTTGGCAGAGCGGGGTTGGGGACGCGCAGTGACGTTGCAGCGCACCGACCCGCCGGCCCATACCCGCTATCGCAAGGTGCTGAACCGGGTGTTCACACCGGGACGTGTGAAACAGCTCACTCCCGGCATCGAGGCCATTGCCAATGAACTGGTGGATGCCTTCATCCACACCGGCCGATGCGAGTTCGTGGCCGATCTGGCCCTTCCATTACCGGGGATGTTCATTGCCGAACAGTTGGGACTGGATCGCAGTCAATACCGCATGTTTCGGCGTTGGGCCGAAGCCATGCTGTGTTTGGCCAATCGTCCGGACATGACGATGGAGGAGGCCATGGCAGAATTGGAAGTGGAATTGGAAGCGCAGCACTATCTGGCGGCGGAATGTGAGAAGCGCAGAGCCGAGCCGAGCGACGACCTCATCTCGCTCATTGTGCATGCTGACTCCGATGGGGAGTTCACCATGAACGAGTTGCAAGACCTGTTGCATCAGTTGGTGACCGGCGGATTTGAAACCACCACTGGCGGTTTGGCCACCGCCATGATGCTGCTGGCGACGCACCCCGATCAGCAGTTGCTGTTGCGTGAGCAACCGCAGCTGTTGGGCAACTTCGTGGAGGAGTCGTTGCGGTTCGACAGTCCCGTCCAAGGGTTGTGGCGCAAAGCGACGTGTCCGGTTCAAGTGGCAGACGTGGACATACCGAAAGGAGCGTCGGTCATGGTCCGCTTCGGTGCCGCCAACCGCGACCCTTTGGTGTTCGATGATCCGGCGCGGTTCGACATCACCCGTGACAATGCCCATAGCCATATCGCATTCGGCTTGGGTGCCCATTTCTGTCTGGGTGCCGCATTGGCTCGCCAAGAGATGACGACGGCCTTTCGCATCCTGTTGGAGCGCACCGATCACATCGAACTCGACGGCGATCTCCCCAGTCCGCTCCACGAGCCCAGCATCTTCCTGCGCCCCATGAAAGCCCTGCCTTTGCGTTTCCTTGCTTCACGGTGATGCAGGAGTTGCTTACTGTTGGCTATGCCTTCGAAGCACATGACGTTCACGCTTGATGTTGAACTCGCTCAACGCGCCCGGCTACTGGACATCAACATCTCCGCAGCGGCGTCTGGCTGCTGAGCGGCAGCGGGTTCTCGTTCACTCCG
>JANYHQ010000042.1 GCA_025358985.1 Acidimicrobiales bacterium | reverse complement strand
ATCAGGATCTGTCACTTGACGCCCTCGAGGCCTTGGCACCACAGTTCGGTGAATTTGGCGAGGACCCGTTCATTGCCGGGCTTCCCACCCACCCCCACGTTATCGAGGTGAAGCGTGAGGCAGACGAAACTGCTCCCGTGTTCGCCGAGGGTTGGCACTCGGATTGGAGCTTTCTTACGGTCCCGCCATCAGGTACGTTGCTCTATGGATGCATCATCCCGCCGATTGGTGGGGACACATTGTTTGCTGATCAGTACGCGGCCTATGACGCACTCGACAGCGACATGAAGATTCTATTGCAGTCATTGATGGGGGTCCACTCTGCTCGCCGGGGTTATTCACCCCAGGGCTTCTACGGCAAAAAGGACGTGGGGCGGTCCATGGCCATCCGCTATTCCGATGCAGCATTGGCCACCCAACTGCATCCCGTGGTGTCAGTGCACGCCGAAACCGGTCGCCCGGTTCTGTTCGTGAACCCTGGCTACACCATCGGCATCGACGGCTTCAGTGACCAGTCCGCGACCGACCTGCTGGCTGAATTGTTTGCCCATCAGGTGAAGCCGGAGTTCATCTACCGCCATCAGTGGGCGGAGGGCATGCTCACCCTGTGGGACAACCGCTGCCTGCTGCACTCCGCTACCGGCGGATACCAGGGGCACCGTCGTCTTCTGCACCGGGTGACAGTGGCCCCGCGCCGCTGACCCGGTTGCCGCCACCTGGTCGCGCCCAGTGCACCAACAACCCACTGCCGCGGGCGCGGGAGGGTCGAACATCGTGCTGCGTTCAGTGGGCGGAGGTCGGTGCCCCTTCGCCACACCTGGGTTGAAGTGGTCTACTTGACGCCCGTGTATCCAACCCTTCCAGTGGAGTAGGTCGACTTCACGTCCGTCCCGATAACGACAGTGATACGGACTCGCAGCGGTGATGTCCGACCATTTGCTGCCGTGCCCTAGGTGGTCGGTCTGGCGAACCTTACGCGGTCGATTTGCCGGGCAAGTGGCGAGAAACTCAATGCGCCATAGCGGCTGCTAGGGCCCGCTCCTCATCGTCGATCATTGGTGCGGCATCGTCGGCCTTGAACAGTCGTGGCAACGTTGACGCGGCATCGCGATCACGGATCAGCAAGGCCACCACTGCTCCAACTGCGGCGAACACGGCCGAGGCGATGAATGCGTCGTGGAACCCTCCCACCCGCGCCGACGTGAGTGCGGTACCCGTGGCCCCCACACTGAGGGCCTTGGTTCTCCCGATCCACACCGTGGCCAACGCCGCCACCCCCAGAGCGCCCCCGAATTGGCGTTGCGTAGAGAACAGTGCCGATGCCCGACCCGTGTCCGCCCTGGAGATGTTGGAGTACGTGGCGGCCTGCAGCGGCACAAACGCAAACGCCACACATATTCCGCGCGTGAACATCAGTGCGCGTATCAGCCAGAGACTGGTGTTGAGATCGACCTTGATGAACAACAGGCTGATGAAAGCCAAACTCACCAGGCCTCCCACCACCAGGCGGCGAGGTCCTATGCGCGGATACAATCGGCCTACCACCTGGCTGGTGATCATGATACCGACGGCTTGAGGGAACGTGGCGAGACCAGACTGCAGTGCCGAGAGGCCGCGCAGGGTTTGCAGGAACTGGGGGAGCAGAAATAATGCACCGATCAGCCCGCCGTACGTAATGGCCTGCACCAGATTGGCGTTTCGAAACATACGTTCCTTGTAGAGGCGCAGATCCAGCATGGGCTCCGCCACGCTGAGTTCCACCCACACCAACATGGCAAACAGCAGTACACCACTGATGCCCGTGGCCAACACCTCGGTGGAGCGCCATCCCTTCTCCGGGCCCTGCGACAATGCAAAGAGCACCAGCGCCAGCCCTGACCCGGACAGGAAGAATCCTGGGATGTCGAAGCGGCCGGCGTTGGGCTGGCGATCTTCGCGCAGCATCACTGCCCCGAAGATGAACCCGAGTACCCCGAGTGGCAGGTTGACGTAGAAGATCCAGCGCCACGACAAGTCGGTGACCAACCATCCGCCCACGATGGGACCAAGTGCCGGGGCCAGCACCGTGGGGAGGATGAGAACAGTAGATGCCTTGGCTCGTTCCGCCGGGGGGAATGCTCGAAACAACATGGCCGTGCCCACGGGAGTGAGCATGCCGCCCCCCACCCCTTGGAGTATCCGGAAGGCGATGAGTTCGCCCGCGGAGTGGGCTTGGCCACAGAGTGCTGATGCCAGCGTGAAGGCGAAAAGGGCGAAGAGAAACGTCCGTTTGGTACCAAAACGATCCCCAACCCACCCTGACGCAGGGATCCATACGGCCAGTGACACCAAGTATCCGAGTACCACCCACTCGATGGAAGCGGCCGAGGCGCCGAAGTCTTTGGCCAATGTGGGCAGCGCCACGTTGACAATGGTGGTGTCCATGATGTCCATGAACAGACCAACGACGAAGATGGTGGCAACCACCCATTTGTACGGAATGCTTTTCAGTCGCATGTGGTGCGGACCATGTTCTGATTGGCGGCTTCGAGCACCACGGTCACCAGACGCTCCACGAACGCCGTGTCAACTTCGGCGTGGCGCAGCAATTGCGCGTAAGCAATTGGACCAAGGATGAGTTGACATACAAGTTCAGCGTCGGTGGATGGTGGCAGAAGACCGGCTGCGATACCCGCCTGCACCGTTTCCATCACCGGTCGTCGCCGGGATCGCACCACCTCGTCGTACATGGCGTGCATCTTTGGATCGCGCGCGGATGAGGCCATCAGGTCGGGCAACAGCAGTGACATAGGCGGAGTGCCGATCCGGGTGGCAAAGGCCAGCGCCAGCGTCCGCAATTGTTCGTGCATGGTGCCGCTGGGGTCAACATCATCGGTGGAGACCAGCGTTTGCCACGCCGCCATCACCAGCGCCTCGCGGGTGGGCCAATGGCGATACACCGTGGTCTTGGCCACGCCAGAGCGCTCCACGATGGCGTCAACACTGACGGTGTGCACCCCACGTTCCACCATCAGCTCAACGGTGGCCTGAAGTACCGCCGCCCGCGAACGCACGGTGCGGGGGTCGCGAGACAGGATCTGCGCAGGAGCGGTAGGTTCGGGCGCAAGTGCCGCAGGCATAACACTACGATACCGTCCAGTACTGGAAAGTGGTAAATCACCGTCCTGAGTTCAGCCTGGCGTTGGGGAAGCCGATGGTCCGTCGAAGGCGCCCGCCCCCCGAACTTCGGCTTCCACCACGGTCCTTCTGCTGTTGGCCCTGGGTATGGCGTTGACCTCGGCGGCCGTTTCGGGACCGATGTGGCTGGTGAATCGCCGCAGCAACGACCATCTCCGCCGCACCTCCGACTTGATTGAGGCCAACGTGCAGGCGGCTGTGAACGATGAGTGGCGGACCCTGGACCGAGTGGCGCCTGCGGTGACGTCGATGCCGTTCGACTTCAGCTCG
>JANYHQ010000015.1 GCA_025358985.1 Acidimicrobiales bacterium | reverse complement strand
GAAAACGACTCCGAAGACCTCGAACCAGAAGACCTCGAGGAGCCAATCGAGGAGCTGGGTGATGATCTCAGTGACGATTTGGTGGAGGACGCCGAAGAGGCTGAGTTTCCCGATCTCGACGATGATGCCGATCTGGAAGGGGACCTCGATGATGAGGATCTCGTCGAGGACGATCTCGACGATGACGCCCTCGTCGACGACGATGACGTCATTGGCGATGAACTTGAAGTTCCTCTCGACCCCATCGAAGAAGAGCCAGCCAAGGCGGGTGAAGAAGAGGAGGACGACGACGACGAGCAGGATCCCGATGATGTAGAGGCATCGTTGGACGACATCCTCAAGGATCGTCTTGTCATCGAAGAAGTCGAAGTTGATGACGAGGACGGACCGCCAGACACCGATGATCGTGGGGAAGGGGGCTCGGCAGTTCTGCCGAAGCGTCCAGATGAGTTCGTCTGTCAGTCATGTTTTCTGGTGAAACACCCGTCCCAGTTGGCCGATGCGGACAAGCAACTCTGCCGGGATTGCGTCTGACGCAGCAATGAGCGAAAGCGCCCCGTACGAGCCAGATCAGCTCACCGATCCGGAACCGCCCGAGTCGTGGCGCAACGATGGGCAGGAGTTGCTGGCCACAGGGTTGAAGCTCTTTGTATTGGAGCCCCTCGATTTTCTGTTGAAGGCGCCAACGCTTGTTCCCCAGCTCATTCACGAGGGGCGCCAGGAGTGGCGAAAGCAGTCCACCATTGCCCGCTTTGTGGGAAAGTCAGTGGTGGACAAGGCCCGCCGGCGCCGGACTGGTGCACTGCCCGTGACGGAAGTTATGTCGCTCCCGGAGCCTGTATTGGTGACGCCGATGACGCAGCCGGTGCCGCCCTCTGTGGCGGCTGCGGATCTGCCTATCAGCGGATACGACACGTTGCCTGCCCAGGCCATCGTGGATCTGCTCGTCGATCTTCGTCCCGCCGACCTGCAACTCATCCGCAGACACGAAAGCGCCAATCGAAGGCGGCGTACAGTCCTGTCCAGGGTCGCCCAACTCCTGGGTGATGGGTAGCCGGTGACGATTGACGTGGCGGTGCGCAACGCCGTACCCGACGATGCCGCCGTACTCGCCCGCCTGGCGGGCTTGGCTCACGCCGAACTGGTGCACGAGCGGGGGGCCGCACTGTGGTTCCAGCGTGAAGGCCGTCGATACGACCCGACCGCACAAGAGTTCGTAGTACGCGCCGACATCGGCGAACGTATCATTCTGGGAACGATCAACGATGTTGTGGTGGGATTTGCCGTGGGCCACCTCGCCACCCTCCACGACAGTCGGACCCTCGGGGTCATCACTGAGTTGTACGTGGAATTGGAGGGTCGTGAAATTGGTGTTGGTGATGCGCTCATTGTGGAGTTGGTGGAGTCGTTTCGGTCACTTGGTGCCGTCGGCGTGGACTCATGGGCATTGCCCGGAGCGCGTCTCACCAAGAATTTCTACGAAGCCCATCACTTCACGGCCCGGGCCCTCACACTGCATCATCGTTTCGCGGATGAGAGCTGAGTTCGCGTGACCGCCAACAGGCCTGAGGTCTGCGTGGGTGCAGTGGTGATAGACGACGATCGGCTGTTACTTGTGCGCCGTGGGCGCCCGCCCCATGCTGGCTATTGGTCGATTCCCGGCGGCCGGGTAGAACATGGTGAGACGCTCGCCGAAGCACTGGTGCGAGAGGTGCGAGAAGAAACTGGCATCGATGTGGTGTGCGACCGTTTCTTGGGCTGGGTGGAACGCTTCGACAACGATCTTCACGCCGTGATCTTGGACTTCGAAGCCATATCCCTCGACGATGACCCGCCGCTGAGGGCGGGCGACGATGCCTCCGAATGTGCTTGGGTGCCATTGGTAGATGTGCCCGAGATGCTGCTGGTGCCGGGCCTCGCGGAGTTTCTCAGTGATCACGGGTTCATCGAACTACTGGCCTAAGCGGTCAGCGGCCCTTCCACGTAGGGGTGCGCTTCTCGATGAATGCGCTCAGTCCCTCCTGAAGATCCTCGCTGCCCATGATGGCTGCCGTTGCCTGATTGGTAAGTGTACGTAGCGTATCCTCATTCTCGTACTGCGATGCCAGCACCACCTTGCGGCTCGCCCATACCGCCATGGGGGCGGCGGCGGTGATCTGGGCAGCCAACGCCATGGCCGCCTCCACCGCCTTGCCCGGGTCCACCAACCGGTTCACCATACCAAGTTCATATGCGCGCTGAGCACTGAGTGGTTCACCTGTGAGAATGGCTTCCATGGCCACCGTACGGCCAATGGCATGGGGCAATCGATACAACCCTCCGGCGCCGGCCACCAGATTGCGCTTCACTTCGGCCAGGCCAAATGATGACCGAGTGGTGGCCACCACCAGATCGCAGGCCAGGGTGATCTCACATCCCCCGGCAGTGGCCAGCCCGTCGATAGCGGCAATGACTGGTTTGGTGCGATCTCGGTAGGCGAAGCCGGCAAATCCTCCACGTGTGGTGCCAATGCCGCGACCGTTGCCGGCATTGATTTCTTTCAGGTCGGCGCCGGCGCAGAACACCGGCCGATCGCCAATGGTGACGGCGCGCAGTATGGCAATCCATACATCAGGATCCGCCTCCATCCGATCGATGGCGGCCTCCATTTCGGTGGCCACTTGGGGATTGATCGCGTTGCGCGCTTCAGGGCGGTTCAACGTGATCAGCGCAATGTGACCTTGGACTTCGTAGTCAACCATTGGCACAGTGAAGTCGACATCGAGCCCCCGAACCCACTTGAGCGGATGGCGTCGAGTGGAGATGCGCGTGCGCTGAGCGCAATCGGTGCTCCACTCGACAGGCAAAACTCAGGGGGAAATTGGATCGGCAGGTGCCTCGGCGGGTGGTGCCTCGGCGGGTGGTGCCTCGGCGGGTGGTGCCTCGGCGGGTGGTGCCTCGGCGGGTGGTGCCTCGGCCGTCACACTGGGGCGCATCGGCGGAGCGGGCGGGGGCGGCGGAACCGGGCGACTACCAGCCGGTGCTTTCGGACGCGGGGGCGGCGGAATGGCAATACCGAGCAACTTGAGCAGCGACGGGATGCGATTCGATGCCTGCGCTGCTGATGCCATGAACGCATCTGAGGGGCTGGCGGGAAGTGCCGCAGGCACGATGTCTCTGCGAAACGGCGAGTCTGCGGCTGCCTCAACCAGTGACAACCACCGATCAGGGGGTGTGTCGGCACTGAGTTGGGCATTGGTTTCCGTGACCAGACGCGCGCTGATCTCAGTCGGCAACTTGGCACCGGGATCGGGAATCCGTCCGGCCAGGCGCACAGCCCGAACCAGTTTGGCCTCGTCCATCGACGACACGATGTCATCGACCCAGACTGTGCGCTGCGACTCCACCCGCTGTTGCAATGCCTCACGCAACTTGGCCGCCATTTCACGAGATGCATCGTCACGAGCCACGCCATCGGCCTGCGTCACCACCTGGCGCAGATCACGCAGCGCCAGATCCCCGGACACATCGAGGGCAGCCTGGGCCCGGTCCAGCCAGTCCGCCGTTTTGACTCGAGGCATGAGATCGTCGGCCAGCGCCAACAGTGGCCCTGGGGGAACCTCAGATTGACCGGCAGCCTTCAATTGGGCGTTTTGATCGATGATGGCTTGGCGCACGGCTGGGATGCCGCCCCGAAAGAGTTGCTCAGCCACCGGCTGCTGCTCGGGGGGTAACGCCGACAGCAGCGCATCTCGATGATGGCGACTAGCAGTGAGACGGCGCGGCTTGGTGACCGGTGCGGGACGGGCGGGACGCTCCCGACCCTCACGCTGCTCGCGAGGTGGTCGAGTGGGACGCGCCGACCGGTCGGCGACCCCCCGATCGGGGCGCTCCCCAGCAGTCCGCTCGGGGCGCTCGCGAGCAGGGCGCGCTGGTCGTTCGGGGCGCTCACCGTCGCGACGGGGACGCTTGTCCCGATCACCCCGCTCCCCTCGATCACCGCGATCGCGGCCCTTGTCTGCGTAGACCACATTGACACTGACACCGTCGGCCACTGGCTGTCCGATGACCTCCAGCGTTTCGGGGCGGGCCTTGGTTGACTTGGGAGCCGTGACGGACACGATGAAGACGCCGTCGAGTCCTCGATCGGCCTCGGCCCGGATGATGTCACCCACTCGGACGCCCGGATACAGCAGCGAGGAATCGAGAACACCCTTGGGTTGGCGGGCACCAGCGGCGCGCCAGGTCCACTGACCGCCGCCTTCGCTGGTGAGTTCAATGTCAATGCGGTGAGACATACGGCCATCAAAGCTAGTCCAGTGAGGCGGGTCACCCAGGAGATTCCCTCCGTAAGGACATATACGTCACACCGGCGAGTACCCCCGAGTGCAATGGTCCCGTCCTGATGGGGCCCCTCCTGACAGACTTCTCCTGTGACCACCCTTCCTTCAGGCTTCGTCGCCCACATCGCCAACATCGGGATCAAGGACGGTTCCGACGATTTCCTCGTCATTGCCGCCCAAGACACGGTGCCCGGTGCCGGTGTCTTCACCCAGTCGCGCTTTGCTGGTCCGTCCATTGGTTTGTCGCGGCGGGCGGTGGCCGACGGAACGCTGCGCGCCTTTGTGGTGGTTTCCAAGAACGCCAATGTGGCCAATGGCAAGCCCGGCATGGAGGACGCTGACGAAATTGTGCGATCGGTGGCCTCGCTGCTCGGTTGTACCCCTCACGACGTGCTCATTGCTTCCACCGGAGTCATTGGCCGCCGGTATCCAATGGAACGGGTTCG
>JANYHQ010000711.1 GCA_025358985.1 Acidimicrobiales bacterium | reverse complement strand
CTGCAAACCAAACACCCAGAAGTCAATGCCATGGCCGGGCGAGAACGTGGTTGACGTGTTGGGGGCGTAGCCGAACCAGCCACCGTTGGGGAAGCCACCGAGGAAGTAGCTGGAGTAGATGAACAACCCACCGAACAGGTATCCCCAGTAGGAGAACGCATTCATACGGGGAAAGGCCACGTCTCGGGCACCGAGTTGCAACGGTAGGAAGTAGTTGAAGAACGCCGCCGACATCGGCATCACCACCAAGAACACCATGGTGGTGGCATGCATGGTGAACAGGCCGTTGTAGGTGACAGCACCCACTACTGAGTTGTTGGGCACGGCCAACTGCAACCGGATGAACAGGGCCTCGATACCTCCCACCAAAAACCAGAACATGGACGTGACGCCGTACATGATGCCGAGTCGTTTGTGGTCAACAGTGGTGACCCAGGACAAGAAGCCCTTGGTGGACTCCACGGGGCGCCGCAGAATGCCAGCGTCGGACCCGGCGGGTCGCGGTGCCGGCGAGTATGAAACCGGTGGTTCGAGTACGAGTGTCATCTCAGTGTGCTCCGATGTCTGCGATCACTTGAGGGAATGGATGTAAGCGACGAGTTGGGTGATCTCGTCATCGTTGAGTTTGCGGATGACCATCTTGGCTCCCGGTTTGAAGGCCTGGGGATTCTTCAGCCAGGCCCGGAGATTGACATCGGTGAGTGGGGCGATGGCCCCGGCAAAGTGTTGGCGGCTTCCGATATGGGTGAGGTTGGGGCCGATCTTGCCAGCGTCCACTGTGGGGTCGTATCCCTGGTCGGACTTGAGGTAGTGACACGAGGCGCACGCACCGGAGCCCACGAACAGTGCCTGACCGGCCTTGGCCAAGTCGGTGGTGGGCTCCGCCGCCGCCCCCTCTTGGCGGGCCAGCCACTTGGCGAATTCGGCTGGGCTGTCCACCACCACCTTGAAGCGCATGTTGGCATGGGACGTACCGCAGAACTCGGCACACTGGCCATACAGCGTGGTGCTCTTACCGTTCTTCACCAACGAGGTGTCGGCCTGCAGATTGAGATGGTTGATGCGGCCCGGGATGGCGTAGATCTTGCCAGACAACTTGGGGACCCAATAGTTGTGGATGACGTCCATGGAAGTGATGGCCAGTCGTACCGGGCGACCCGCAGGGATGTGCAGCTCGTTGGCGGTGGACATGTAGGGGCTGTCCTCCTTGAGGACGCCGCCAATCCTTCGGCCCGGATTGTTGGGGTCAGCCACGATGGACGGCTTCGGGTTGAGCTTCGTTTGGCCGGTACGTGGGTACTGGTACTCCCACCACCACTGATGACCTACAACGGTGATGTCGTAGGCGTTCTTGGGGGTTTTGGCCACTTCGAAGATGGTGTTGACCGAGAAGACGCCGATGACGGCCAGCAACACGGCGGGGCCCGCCGTCCACAGGATTTCACCGGTGGTGTTGCCGTGCACCTGCACTGGGATGTCGTCGTCGTTGCGACGCCGGTACTTGATGACGCAGTAGATGACCAGGGCGAAAACCAGCACCAGCATGAGCCCGGCGATGATGAACGTGGGATAGGCCACCCGATTGATCTTGCGCGGGTACGGACCCTCCGGCTTCAAGAAGCCATCCTGGGGCGCGTTGGATGCGCAGGCGGAGAGGGCCACAGCCAGCATGGTCGTGGCCATTGCCCCCTTCAACGGGGCACGCCAGCGACGTGGACGATCGGATTGCACGGGAAGAGCCTTTCGCAACACGTGCCCTATCGCAAAACGCGAAGAGCACGAAAGACTATGGGGTCTATCGGAGTAGGGCATGGATGTGCTGTCTGAGACTGTTCTCGGTGATGGGACCGGTGACGCGGGCAGTTTCGCGCCCGTCGGGGTCCACGAAGATGGTGGTTGGCAATCCTGCCAGTTGCAGCGACACTGCCAGATCGCCCGATTCATCGAGGGCCACCGGGAAGGTCACGCCCAGCCCGTCCACAAATGCCAGAGCGGTGCGGCGGAATTCCAGTTGATCCACGCCCAGAAACGCCAGCCCTGTTTCCTGCGACGCCACCCTCTCGATCATGGGCAACTCCTTCTTGCACGGGACGCAGGTTGACGCGAACACGTTGATGACCAGTGGGCGCCCGAGGTACTGGGCATTGGTATGGCGGACCGACGGAGTGCGCAGGTCCGGGAGGTCAATGGCAGGCAACGGCAGCGGCGAAGGTGAGCCCCCGAGACAACCCGAGCAGGCAAGCACCATTGCAACCCAGAGCGGGGCACTAGGGAGTCGCCGGGGCTGATGTCGAGACGGGCAGCGATGACGTAGCCGCAACCGGACCACCCCTTTTTTCCTCATGTTCGCCGAACTTCCGCTCACCCTTCACCAAGCCGACCACGCCAATCGACACCACCGCCAGTATGAACAGCACCGCGACCGACAGGAACAGCGAACGGCTGGTGCGCCTTGGCAGTGACGCCGCCACGATGCCCCCACCGAAAATGCTGAGCGCCACGATGACGGCCACCCAAGCGGATCCGGCCTTCGATGCCGCCAACAACGCCCGTGACACGGAAATGGCCACCAACAAAATGAAGCCAAGTACGGCGATGGGCATCCCCACGGGGGTGGTGAAGGCCTGTGCCACCCGATCAGTGACCTTGGGTCTGTGCACCGGATGCTCGCGCCACGTGGAGGAGAACCACACCAGTGCACCGAAACCGACGAGCGCCGCACCGAAGGCATAGGCCACCACGCCGAGGGCGGCACCCAGCACCAGTACACCGGCGCCGAGTGCCACCAGCACCGGTCCGAACGAGGGGGAGGTGGGGCGACTGGCCGACCCTGACGCACCCATCAATGCAATGCGGTCCCCGACACCGGCGGTGGCCGTGACACCGCCTGCCACGATGGCAAACGCCGCCACTGCCGTGAAGAACAGGGCCACGCCCAGGCGGTCACCGGTGGCAACCGTGAGGGCCACACCCATGACGAGGCTGGCCAGGCTGAGTGCAACCAAGGCTTTGGTTCCGGCGGAAGTCATGGGCGTTCCTACTTATAGAGAAAGATGAGAGCGAACACGGCCAACCAGCCGACGCTGGCCAGATGGACAAACGAGTTGCCCGCACGGGCCAGTAACGGTTCTGTCGCCGACGCGTGACCTCCCATGCAACGGATGAGATTCATGACCGAAGAAATCACACTCATGGCGAACAGCACCATGGCGGCCGCCAGCAGGGCATAGACAAGTAGGGCATATCCGTTGACGTCGTTGACGGCCAGGCCCAGCTTGGCGCCAATGAGCCACACCAGGTTCATGGCCGCCACGCCAAGCAACGCCGCCAACGCATAGCCGCCGCTGACCCACCGCCGCTGGGCCACCTTGAGCGACACGAACGCCCACTCCACCACGAACGACGAAAGCAGTGCGCTGGCCGCAGTCATGACGGCGGCGTAATTGTTGAAGCGCATGGCAGTAGGCACGAACTCCTTCCCCACTCCGTGCCGGACCGCCACATAGGCACCGCAGAGAGCAGCCACGAACAGCGCACAAGCAGCGACGGCGGCCCGGGTCCCGAGAACAGCGGAGTTCCCCGGACGGTGATGAACGGTTACCTCGGCGGCAGTGGTGGCCATTACGCGACTCCCTCGATGGTGGCCACCCGTGACGGGCGACGGTTGAGACGGCCCGCGGTCACCACGCTGCCGAGCAGAGTGGCGGCCACCGAGAGGCTTCCGACCGCAATGAGCGCCTTGCCAATTGCCGCCACCACATTCAACGTCTGAATGGTGTTGGTGCTGTCCACCATGGCGGCCACAGCCAGCGAGACCCCCGACAACAACACCCCACCGATGAGGGCCAGTCCAGCCAAGCCGGATCCGGCTTTGGACAACTCCGAGCCAACACTTTCCCTGGCATGTTCCACCAAAGCACCGGTTGCCCCCAGCAGCGCCGCTCCGAACACCACCAGGTTGGTGACCCCGAACTGAAAGAACTGCACGCCATCGCCGGACACTGTCCGTGCCGCGGCCACGGCAATGACGACGGCTCCAGCTCCGATGGCCGCAATGACTCCAAGCACGTACAGCAGCGAGGGGCCGGGCTTGAGGCCGCCACGAAGACTACCGAGCACCAGCAGCAGCACGAGGCCGAGTGGCACCAATACCACGCCGGTGACCCATCGTGACGTGGGCACCACTGCGGCCGTGGCGATGGAACTTCCGCCCGTCCAGATGCCAAGGGTGAGAACTCCCGCCACCAGGATGAGCCAGTTGACCACCGGTCCACCGATCAGCGCTCTGCCGGTACGCCCCACTGCCACATCGGCCACCATGCCAACTGCGGGCAGGGCGATGAGCAAACTCTCCGGACGACCCCACATCCACACCATGTGCACCCATACCAATTGCGATCCCTCGGAACTGAACAGGGTGCCACCGAAATGCTGATCGAGATAGACGAGGAACAAACCAGCCACGAAGGTCGGCACGGCGATCAGCAGCACCGCGGACATCACGAACACCGACCAAGAGAACGGCCGGATGTCACCAAATGCCAAACCGGCGCGGCGTTCGGTGACGATGGTGACCAGGAGATTGACCGCCCCCGCCAAGGTGGCCAACGACACCAGGATGAGCGACGCCAACAACAGATCCGTGGCCTTGTTGGCCACCGTGCCATTGGCAGTGAGTGGAGCCGATGACGTGACCAAGAATGTGGGCGGACCGTCTTGCACCAGGAACGACGAGACGAAGGTGGTGGCACCCACCACCCAGCCCCACAACGACAGCGACTGCATCCGCGGAAACGCCATCCGAGACGCCCCGATCTGCCCCGGAACCACCAGCGATCCAACGGCAATCCACAGCGGCAGGCCGATGAGTACTCCCCAGGCGTTTTCATGAGCGCTGAGCAGGGCGGTGATGGAAGATCGACCGGAGGCACTGAGGGAGAACAGGTCTCCCACGGCCCCATGGACCACCACGCCAACAACGGCCGCGGCCGCCGCCATGATCAGTACGAGACCCACATGGAGTTGACCGATACGGCGATGGTCGGGGGTGGAAATCCAGTCGGCACCGGGGTCGTTGCCGAACATGGCGGCGTCCACTGCGCTCGAGGTACTGGAGGGTGCGGTCAGCGTCATGCGCGATTCCTCGTTGAAGGCCTGGGTATGCAGTGTGCATGGCCAGGTCCGAAAGACGGACGCCGAGACTGTAGTGGCTCGGGCAAGCACCGTACGAGTCTCCAATTGCTGGTCATCGGCCGACCTTGACCACTTGATCGAGCATCATGGAACCGAACAGAAGCGTGATGTAGGCGTTGGAGTAGATGAACAGCTTCATGGCCGTCTTCACCGACCCATCGCGGTACAGCGCAATGGCATAGGCCAGGAACGCCGCCCCCAACACAATGGCCGCACCCAGATAGATGAATCCCATACCACCGACTTGGTAGAACACGATGGACAGCACCCACAGCACCACGGTGTAGGCGATGATCCGTTTGGCAGTGGCGGTGAGGCTGGCAACCACCGGCAGCATGGGGACTCCGGCCTTGCCGTAGTCGTCTTTGTACTTCACGGCCAGTGCCCAGAAATGTGGCGGGGTCCATACGAAGATCACGGCAAACAGCACTACCGGGGCCAACGCCAGACTGTTGCGCACTGCTGACCAGCCGATGAGCACGGGTACCGCCCCTGCCGCTCCCCCAATGACGATGTTCTCCACGGAGATCCGCTTCAACCAGATGGTGTACACAAAGACGTAGAACAGGCAGGCCGCCACCGCCAGCGCCGCTGACAGCAAGTTCACCTGCCACCACAACCATGCGAACGCCAACACCTCAAGGCCAATGGCGAAGGTGAGCGCAGCCCTGGGGGTGATTACTCCGGTGACAAGCGGGCGATGCTTGGTGCGTTCCATGAGGGCATCGATGTCTCGATCCCAGACCATGTTGATGGCGTTGGCCCCGGCCGCCGCCAACGTTCCGCCCACGAACGTGGCCACCATCAACCAACTACCCGGTACTCCGCGTGCCGCCACGAACATCGTAGGGATGGTGGTGATGAGCAACTGCTCGATGATGCGTGGCTTAGTGAGCGTGATGTAGGCACCCACGGTGGACAAACGGCGATTCTGCGAAGCGCTGAGACGTTGCGACCGCTGGAGCGGAGCGGTTCTGAGCCGTGGCATGACGGTTTCGAGCGTACCGGTCGCACAGCCACACCCATACATCAACGAGTCGGCGAGTGGAGCGAATCGGTCACGCAACCCGCTGGCGTCGTGCCAACATCTGGGCATGTCCACGGTTGCACCGGTTGAACTGGACCAGCCCGGTACTGACGAGGCCATCTCCATCGACCGCCCGTGGGTGGTCATCGTTTGGAACGATCCCATCAATTTGATGTCATACGTCACGCTGGTCCTGCAGAAGCTGTTCGGGTTTTCGAAGGAAAAAGCGGAAACCTTGATGTGGGATGTGCACACCAAGGGCCGGGCCGTGGTGTCCACCGGCCCTCGTGAGCGGGCCGAGCTCGACGTGTTCCGCCTCCACGAGTACGGCCTATGGGCCACCATGCAACACGACGAATGACCCGGACGAGTGACCAATAGTGCTCAAACGACGTAAACCCCCCATGCGTTTCGCTCCCGCCGCCAATGGGCGTTTCAGCCCCAACCTGGAACCCCATGAACGTCAATTTTTGGCCGACCTGCCCAGGCAATTGCGTGAGCTGCTCGACTCCGATGACGTATCGCTACGGCGGCTGTTTCCCACCGCTTATCACCAGGACCCCGAGCGTGATGCAGAGTTCCAGCGCCTGATGCGCGAAGACCTCGTGGCCCGCCGTACCGAGACCGCCAAACTGCTGGAGCGCACCGCCACCGCTGACACGCTGTCGGCCGATGACATGACCATGTGGATGACCGCCATCAACGATCTGCGCTTGGTACTGGGCACACAACTTGATGTGAGCGAGGGCATGGAACTCGACGAGCTTGAGGAGAATGACCCGCGCTTGCCTCAGTTCGCCGTATACGGCTGGTTGTCGATGCTGCTGGAACAGATCATCCAGGCCCTCATGGGTCAATCGGGAATGGAATGAGACTCAACCGTTAAGGTGAGCGTCATGGCCCTCTCCAAAACCGACCGACACAACGCCACTGCCCAGGAGATCGACCGTCGTCTGGCATTGGCTGGATTGCGATGGACAAAAGGCCGCAGGGCTGTGGTGGAAGCACTTCAGGTGACACCGGCACCCCTGTCGGTGACCGACCTGCAGACCGCGGTGGGTCCGGCCGTGCCTCTTTCATCGTTGTATCGCATCATCGCGGATTTGCTGGAAGCCAAGGTGCTCATCAAGTTGGAGTTTGCCGAAGGTTTCGCCCGGTTCGAGTTGGACGAGGATTTGGCGTCGCACCACCACCACCTGGTGTGCACTCAATGTGGCGATGTGGCGGACTTGGAGTTGGCCGACCTGGAAGTCACGTTGGTCACTGCGGTGAAGAGCATCAAACGGCGTACCGGCTTTCGCGCTTCGAATCACCGCCTGGACTTCTTTGGCCTCTGTGCCAAGTGCGCCTAAGCACCCCCAACGGGATTCGAACCCGTGTCGCCGCCGTGAAAGGGCGGTGTCCTAGGCCACTAGACGATGGGGGCAGAACTGACCGGGAGATG
>JANYHQ010000689.1 GCA_025358985.1 Acidimicrobiales bacterium | reverse complement strand
CTGTCGCCCGCCCCGATTGTCGAGGGCCTTATCGTCGCCGCCGTCGCGGCTGCCGGCGGGGCGAGCCGCGCCGAGGTCGCCGCAGAGGCTCGCGGCTCCTTGATGGGCAAGGCGGCTCACCTGTCCGGGCCGCCCGAGCCGGGCCGCTCCAAGCGTTCCCGGCCCATCGTCGAATCGTCACGTGACAACGTGAGTCGGGGTCCCGGCCCATCGTCGAATTGTCACGTGACACGCCAGCGCCGGCGGAGGCGAGTTTCGTCAGTGACGATTCGACCATGGGGTTGAGGGGTGGCAGGGGTGGCCGATTTGGTCACGTGACGATTCGACGATGGGGGAAAAGGGGGTTGCGGGGTTCGGCCAGTGGAGGGCCTTCTTGAGAAACTGTCATAGCCTCTCGGCATACTCGGTTACATGCCAAATCAATCTGTTCCACACCAGCTCATCGTTGAATGCGCCCACTGCCACACCGACTTTCCCCACGCCCGGCGCTCGGGTCGCCGCCGCTTGTACTGCCGCCGATCATGCCGCCAGCGGGCGTACGAGCACCGGTGTCGGACCGCTCCACCACCTAGGCCGCACCCGTTCGACCATCCGACCACCAATGACGGATTCGCTCCAACCAAGGCGTGTTATGCCGAAGGGCGTACCCGCTTCATCTTCGGCAAAGGGCACGCGGTGATCGCCGGGCCACCGGACGGCAAGCATCGCTTTCCCACGTTGTGCGGCCTCCAAGCGGTTCCCGGCGGCCGACCGTTCAGCAACGTCCGACCCGACTCTTGCAAAACCTGCGTTCGTCTGGCACGGCGACGCCCTCCTACCAACTCCAGCCGACCTCACCACACGCTGCTGGCGACCCAACACCACCTCATGCAAACCGCCAATGCCTGGCGTCTTGCCCGCCGTACCGGACACGATGCTGATGCACGTACCTTGACCCGACTCCTGCATCACGCACTGGAGCCCATCGCCAGTTTGACGCTCAGCGGGCCACGAAGTACTTGGCCTGGGGATGGTGGCAGATGATGGCCGAGGTGGTCTGCTCCGGCTGATACTGCCAGCCCGTGTCCTCATTGCATTCCAGGCCGATGCGCTCTGCTCCGAGGAGGATCGCCACCTTGGCGTTGTCCTCCAGATCGGGACATGCCGGGTATCCCCATGAGTATCGGCCGCCCCGGTATTGCTGCCGGAACAGCCCGGCCAACGAGGGTCCGTCTTCAGCGGCGAACCCCAGTTCCTCGCGGATACGCCGATGCCACAGCTCCGCCAGGGACTCGGCCATTTCCACGCCGAGACCATGAAGCATGAGGTAATCCTGGTAGTGATTGGCGGCAAACAACTCGCCGGCGCGCTCGCTCACCGGGTGCCCCATGGTGACGATATGGAAGGTGGCGTAGTCCGCCCGATCAGGTGAGAAGAAGTCAGCGATACACAAATGGGGCGCCTCCTTCTGTCGGGGATAGCTGAATCGCGTGAGTTCTACCGAACGGGTGTCGTCGCTCCAGATGACCAGGTCGTTTCCCATGCCGTTGGCTGCGAAGTGCCCGTACACCACTTGCGGTACCAGGATGCCGGTCGCCTTGGCATCGGCCAACTGGGCGCGCAACATAGGTCGTATGCGTGCTTTGAATTCATCGTCCGTCTCACCCCTCTCGGGACGGAACTGCCACTGGTTACGAAAAAGTGCTGTTTCGTTGACGTATGCGGCAATATCGTCGAGGGCGATACCCTTCACTACGCGGCTGCCCAAGAAAGGCGGTACGAAGATGGGATTGTCCGCCACCACGTCGCTGGAGCGCACTGCCGCCGCTTCCGGTTTGAGCGCGGATGCCTCCGACGAACGTTGCGGCAAGTCTCTTCCACCGAGGGTCCGTCCGTATTCGACATCATCGGGGAGAGAACCCCGCTTCATCCCCATCAAACGATCCAATGTATGCAGACCTTCGAATGCGTCCTTGCCGTAGAACAGGCGCCCGTCGTATACGGAGCGCAGGTCACGCTCCACGTAGGTTCGGGTGAGGGCGGCGCCCCCCAGCAATACCGGCATATGGGCCAGGTTGCGGTGATTGAGCTCTTCCAGATTCTCCCGCATGATGAGGGTGGACTTCACCAACAGGCCGCTCATTCCGATGGCATCGGCCTTTACCTCATTGGCCTTTTCGATCATCTCGGCGATCCCCACCTTGATACCGATGTTGTGGACCTCGTAGCCGTTGTTGGTGAGGATGATGTCCACCAGGTTCTTCCCGATGTCATGTACATCACCCTTGACGGTGGCCAGCACAATGCGACCCTTGCCGCTGTCGCCCTCCACCTTTTGCATATGAGGCTCGAGGTAGGCCACCGACTTCTTCATCGTCTCTGCTGACTGAAGGACGAACGGCAACTGCATCTGACCGCTGCCGAACAGCTCACCCACCACTTTCATTCCTTCGAGCAGCGTGTCGTTGATGATGCTCAGCGGGGTGATGCCTTCGGCCATGGCCCGGTCAAGGTCAGCCTCAAGGGCGTCACGATCGCCATCAATGATGCGCTGGCTGAGGAGTTGCTGGATGGTCCAGCCGCTGCGGTCCTCCTTCTCAGCCGTCTGTGCGCTTACATTATCGAACAACGCCATCAGGGCATGCAACGGGTCGTAACCCGGGGAGCGGCGGTCGTAGATGAGATC
>JANYHQ010000636.1 GCA_025358985.1 Acidimicrobiales bacterium | reverse complement strand
CCAAGGCCGATCGTGACGCAGTGGTGACCAAACTCACTCCGACGGTGAACAAGTGTGTGGACGGGGCCTTGCGGGCAAAGGTGCTGGAGGAAATGCAGAAGTGATGCTCAGGCGGAATGGGCTAGCCATGCGCCCGCTCGTTCCGCCACAACGCTGACCGCCACGGCGGTGGTGGCAGCAGTACACGTAGGCATCACACTGGCGTCGATCACGTAGAGATTGTCGAAACCCCGTACTCGACATGTTTGATCCACCACCGTGTGTTGATCATCGGGTGGACCCATGCGGCATGTCCCGGTTCCGTGATACCAGTCGCCCAAGTGCTGAACAACCCAACGGTCAATGTCGTCGTCGCCCAGGGTGTCCGGCCCATTGAAGTCCGCCACTGAATCGCGCAATGCCGAGGTGCGCAGCAATTCAAGTATGTGGCGAACTCCTGCGCGCATACGGATGCGATCGGGAGGTGACGCCAACATCTGCGGTTCGAGCACCGAGTGACCATTTGGCTGAACGCGCAGCACACCACGCGATGAGGGACGAGTCAGCGCAATGCCAAGCGCGCCTAAGGACTTGTCAGACTGGCCGGTGTGCTTGATTGCCAGCAGCAGCAGGTCACCATCGAGCCGAGCGCCGCTGACGATGGCAGGTTGGTTACCGGCAGGTTCTCCATCGTCAATGTTGCGCCAACGCACCGCAATGCTCACGCCAGGGTGATCCTGCAGTCCCAAACCAATACCGGGCAGATCGATATGGGAGCGCCACAACAGCAACGGGCTCCCCACCACGCCTGCGCACGACACCACGCAATCAGCCGAAATCACGGCGCCGTCGTCGAGTTCCACACCTGTCACCATGTTGCCTGTCCAGTTCAGCCGTTGCACCACCGCGTGGCCCCGGACGGTGAGGTTGGAGGGCGGAGGTCGTAGGTAGGTGTCAACTGCGCCACGCCGCATGGGGTGGTCCGGCGAGTCGCCAAGGGACAACGGAAGCGCACCGAAGCCCACTGCACCCGCCACTGCCAGGTCGGTTGGGTGCAACCCGAGCTCACGCAGCCCATCAGCGACGGCGTTGTCCCCCCGGCCAAGTGGCACCGTATGGGCACGCCCTACAACCGCCTCCTGGTGATACCGTATGTGTGCATATGACCACTCGGTGGCCCCGTACGTGTTGGCCCACTCGTCGAAGTCTGCCGGGGCCGCCGGTAAGCACACCATGGCGTTGATGGCGCTCCCGCCACCAAGCGTGCGAGCGCGTACGTACTCGGTTTCCGGGCAGTCTCGGTGATGGCGAACGGTGGTGGTGTGCCACTGTCGATCTGGGACGGCCAATGCGGTGAACAGGTTGGCTGAACGGAGGCCCCCGGGAGGGACAAGCTCAGCAGGACCGGCCTCCAGCAGCAACACCCGCTGGCTTGGCTGCGCACCCAATGCAGCAGCCACCGCCACTCCGGCTGGCCCCCCACCCACGATCACCGTATCGAAATGATCGGTCCGAGGAACGCCGCTCACGCCACCGCCGCTTCGATGATGGCAGCAGTTGCCATGATGAGCTCTTCGGATCCGGCTGGACCCATGATCTGCAGACTCGCGGGCAGATGACGATGCTCAGCCAGGGCCATGCCGGCTGGCACCGGAACCGGCATGGCCAACGCTGGCGTGCCGGCCAGGTTGGCTGGTCGGGTGTACATCGTATAGGGCGCCTCGGTGGCGGCCTGGCCTAGTACCGGGGCATAGATGGGCAACGTAGGAGTGATGAGCAGTTGTATGGGTGCAGATGACTTGGCGAGCGTGCTGAGGGTATCGGCTATTGCGGCGCGCAACGGCTCACGATGGTCGAGGGCCAGTGCCAGCATCTCGTCGGTGATGGGGATCCCCAGCTTGATGCGCTCGGCGATGCGGGGCTCGAGTTGGTGGGCCCGCTCCAGTAGGAATCCAATGGTGCGATACGCCTCGCCGAGGAGCACCGTCAGGCTGTGGGCAACTGCGGGCTGCCACCACGGCGCATCAACATCTACCACTTCGATACCCGAGGCCAACAGCGCGGCATCCACCGCCTCTTCCAAACCGGGCTCGCCGACGACGCCACCAGGAGCACGCACCCGCCCCACCGCTGCAGCGGGCGCCAGCAGCGCCACTCGAGCGGCAAAGCCCGGTTCCAACAGGTCCATGGCAGCCACCACACCGGCGCACTTCGGCGCCATCGGCCCAATGGTGTCAAGCGATGGGGCCAACGGCCACACTCCATCACGTGGAATTCGCCCCCATGTGGTTTTGAGGCCGGTGATGCCACAGCACGCCGCGGGAATGCGGATGGAGCCACCGGTGTCTGATCCCAAGGCCATGTCAGCTTGGTCGCCGGCCACAGCCACTGCCGAACCACTTGAGGAACCACCGGGTACACGCTGTGGATCCAACGGATTCACCGGTGTACCGAAGTGTGGGTTGATGCCGTCACCGCCATAGGCCAACTCGTGCAGGTTGGTCTTTCCTACGATACGTAACTGCCCGGCCGATTCAGCTCGGCGCATGTGGACGATGCACTCGGCGTCATGAGCGGCGGGGAAGGCGGTGGCCACCACTGCCGGGCTGCCCGCCGTGGTGACGGTACCCGCCATGTCGATGATGTCCTTGACCGCCATACGCGGACCATTGCCTCGGGTGGCAAATCGGTGAAGAAACGTCACGTCCATGTGCCCCTGCCCAGCATCGTGGTCATATGGTCATCGAATGTAGGCCGTCATCGGTATAGCGGCGTCACCGGCCAGACTGCACGGCGTGGAAACTCCTGCGGTCATTGTCATTGGAGCGGGCCTGGCGGGTTTGGTGGCGGCCAATGCGTTAGCCGACCAGGGTCGCGCCGCCGTCGTGGTGGACAAGGCGCGCGCACCGGGAGGACGCCTGGCTACCCGTCGTCTGGTTGGATTGGGTGAGCGCACGGCGCGCCTCGATCACGGTGCCCAGTTCTTCACGGTGCGTTCGCCCGATTTCGCCGAAGTGGTACACGGGTGGCGCAGGGCGGGACTGGTTCGAGAGTGGTGTCTGGGGTTCGGCGCCGGAGGAGATGGTCATCCCCGCTACTGCGCCGAGGCAGGAATGAACACCGTGGCCAAATTCCTGGCCGCGTCGGTTGATCTCACGTGCGACGCAACCGTGCACAGTGTGTCTCGACACAATGGGTTGCTACGGGTCACGATGACCAACGGTGACACGCTGGTGAGTGATTCGGTGATCCTCACTCCTCCCGTCCCGCAGTCGCTGGCACTGTTGGAAAACGGGGAACTGGTGCTACCTGCCGGCGTAGTCGATGAACTTGGTGCCATTTCGTATGCGCGCTGTCTTGCGTTGCTGGTGACCCTCGACGGACCGTCCTCAGTGCCCGATCCGGGTGGGGTACAACTTGGTGTGGACGATCACCCGCTCTTCTCATTTGTGGGTGACAATGAGATGAAGGGGATCTCCGATGTTCCGGCGGTGACATTCCACGTTCATGATGAGCCATCGCAGCGCATGTGGGATGCACCCGATACGGAGGCGCTGTTGCTAGCAGCAGCACGACCATGGTTGGGTGAGCGCACGGTGGTGGCCAGTGAACTGAAGAAATGGCGCTATGCCCGGCCACTCGTTGCCAGCACAGCCACCCACGTTGGGCTGGAGTCGGGCGACGGCACCCGATTGGTGTTCGCCGGCGACGCGTTCGCCGGGGCCAAGATGGAGGGCGCTGCATTGTCGGGTCTGGCCGCCGCGGAGTATCTAGCCGGCTGAGCGCTGTGATGGCCGCTACGTTGCGGTGATGTTGCTTATCGAACGCCACAGCGAAGGCCGGGTGGTGGTGGCCTCCATCGATCGACAGCATCGGCGCAACGCCGTAGATCACGACACGCTGCTGGAATTGACCGCCGCCCTTCACAGCGCCGCGGAGTCCTCGGCCTGCGTCTTCGTGCTCACTGGCTCCGGCGGTCACTTCAGTGCTGGTGCGGACCTCAGCGGAGTGGAGGGCGGGGCCTTCCAGGTTGCATTGCGGCAGGTGCTCACCACGCTGGAGCAAAGCCCGTTGGTCACCATGGTGGCGGTGGACGGATCATGCCTGGGGC
>JANYHQ010000548.1 GCA_025358985.1 Acidimicrobiales bacterium | reverse complement strand
CATGACAAGGGCGACCTACGTATACGTAGTGCACTGCGTTTGGCCGTTCTGCGCTACGGGGTGGATTTACGCCTCACCGCCAATCAAAATGTGCTGCTCATCAATGTGAATCCACACGATCGTCAAGGTTTGGAATCACTGTTGGTGGAACATGGCGTAACGCTGGCCGAGGATCTCACGCCGCTGCGCCGAAACGCCATGGCCTGTCCTGCATTGCCCACCTGTGGTCAGGCGTTGGGCGAGGCCGAGCGGGTGTTGCCCCAAGCACTGGCCGCCGTGGCGGCCGCCTTCACCTTGGCCGGTGCCGACGAACCCGATGTACACGTACGAATGACCGGATGCCCCAATGGGTGCGCTCGGCCGTACAACTCCGAGATTGGCTTGGTCGGCCGAGGCAAAACCACCTACGACGTGTACGTGGGCGGCTCGGCACTCGGTATCAGGCTCAATCGGCGGGTGGGTCAAGACGTGAAGTTGGTGGACATCACCAAGGTGCTCGGCCCCATCGTGGAACGCCACTTGGTGGAGGGCCATGAAGGCGAAGGGTTCGGCGATTTCTGCGCCCGGCTGCGGGTGGGGGAACCTCCCCGCTGGGAAGTGGCCACCGGCCGGGTGTAAGCCCGAAACTGCCCGCCCATTGCGTCGAGTGGAGATCTAGTCCCGCTAGGCGCAACCCTCGCTCCACTCGATGCAGGGATGGGGTGGAGGTGGCGCAGAGAGTGGGGGATCAGCCGGTTCGGTCGAGCATCGAAACGTGCTCAGTCGACTGCTGAGCAACTTCGTTGGCTTCGGCCCGGAGTTGAGCCTGCACCGCACGACGGGCGGCGGCACGACGGGAGCGTTTGATGATCTTGCGCTCTTCCTCGGTGGCCCCACCCCAGATGCCGTCGTTCTGGATGGTGCGTATGGCGAACTCCAGGCAGAACTCTCTCACCGGGCATGCTGCACATACGGACTTGGCCAGGCGGATCTGCTCGTGGACCTGTGACGATTCGCCAACAGGGAAGAACAATTCGGTGTCCATGTTCGAGCACGCCGCCACGGAGCGCCAGTTGGCGGCATTCCAGGTTGCTGGACGGATGGAACCAGGCACTGACATGAGAGAGACGACCGGAAACTCCATGCGGGCAACAATACCCCTATGCGATCGCTCAAATCAAGCGATCGCTCAACTATTCTCAAGCGATCGCTCAAGTAGGTCTGACCGATCGTTCCAAGGCAATCGACAGGTCACGTTGCCGCCAGGGCCTGCTGGAAGGCCCCCCACAGATGAAGATCGTTGAGCAGCTCGGCATCCTTGGTGGCATAGACCAATTCCAGCCCCTTCGATACCTGGCGCGATGTCACCTGCACCTTGGTCAATGACTGCTCCAGATCCGCCCTCCCCGGCACCACCCGCTGGTCCTTCACCCCGTAGTCGCCCAGGTTGCGCCGCTTGACTTGAAGACGGCGAGCCTCGCGACGAACCGCCGCCACATCGGCGTCGCCCACCGCCACGAAACGTTCCACCAGCCCACTGGGGGTGGGCGACCACGAGCGCACCACGAGCGCCGGACTGGCCACCAGCGCAGCGTCACTCTTCTCGCGGGCCGCCACGGTGTTGTTGTGCAACGACGCCACGATGTTCACCACCAGGAAGAACACAATGACTGCGGCGGTACCCAACACAATGGTGCGACCCCGCAGGAAACCGGGTGGGGGTGATTGCCCCTTGTTCAGGGAGACGGAAAATTCTCCGTCGGGCGAGGCGGTTTTGGTTGACACGTAGTCCAGTCTGCCGCGCCGGCGCGTCACACCAGAAACAGGAGCGCCCCCAGAGCCGCCACCCACCCCACGGCAAAGGCGATGGCGGCGATCTTGGCGGTGAGGGGTTTGGAGCCAAACCACCGCCGCCAACTCACGTTGCGGGTGATCACCAACGTCACTACGGCGCCCACGATGAAGTACTTCAGCCTCAGCCCCCGATGAGTTCGGCGTAGTTGGCCAATACGCGGGGCGGACCGGACACCAAGAACGTGGTGATGCACGTCTCCTTCCACTGCTCCATCTCC
>JANYHQ010000539.1 GCA_025358985.1 Acidimicrobiales bacterium | reverse complement strand
CCCGGTTCAAGCCGGCCGCGATCATTGACGCCGCCACGCTCACCGGCGCCTGCGTCGTGGCGCTCGGCAACGAGGCCGTGGGTGTCATGGGCAACGACGAGCCGCTCGTCGCCGAAGTGATCAAGGCCGGCCACCGCGGCGGCGAGCCTGGCTGGCAGCTGCCCATGTGGGACGTGTACCGCGAGATGATCAAGGGCGACATCGCCGACATCAAGAACATCGGCGGGCGCGGCGCGGGCACCATCACCGCGGCGCTCTTCCTGCGCGAGTTCGTGCCCGAGGGCGTGCCGTGGGTGCATCTCGACATCGCCGGTACGGCGTGGTCCGACGTGGAGGGCGACATCTTCGCGAGGGGCGGCACCGGCGCCGGTGTCCGCACCCTCATCGAATTGGTGAACTCGTTCACCGCCCCCCGACGATCAGAGAGCTGATCTACACCTGGGCGTTTGACGGATGGCGGGCTGCGGCTGCGGCGATCTCCCATTCGGTGTGTTCGGCCCGAAGCCCAGGAGGTAGGGCAATCACCATCCGCCGTGACAACCACGGCGCTTGGCGACGAACACTGAGCGCCAAGTCTTTGTCACTCATGGCGGCCAGGTCGAACTGACATAATCTGGTAAGCGCGCGTACAAATGGACTCTGGCGTCCCAACCGGTCGCCCAGTCCCAGCGCCCGGGCGGAGTCCAAGAGGTTGAGCTCGAACCCTTCGGGATAGCTGTCCAGACCCCACGCCAATGAGCGCAGCAGCCAGGTGGTGCTGGGGCCGAGGATGCTGAGCCAGAAGCGCTCCACATAATCCGAGCGGGGATCGTGGCCGATTGCGTCACCCACGTCGTCATGCCAGGCGAGGATGGTGATGGTTCCCAGTTCCAGATCGACCACGGGAGCTGTGATGCCGGGACGATGGGCGGCCCGGACCGGTACCCGTGGCGGTGGTGGCGGTGGAGGGAGAACGGCGGTAGCTGCAATTGGGGCTGGGGCGGTCATGGAGACCTCCGTATCAAGGCGTTGGAATTCGACTGCGGGGGAGTGGAGTTCGAGTATTACATGTTGTTTCATGCATTATCAAACAGGATGTGGTGATGCCAGGATGAAGTGGTGGAAGACACAGCTGATCTGGAACATGCCCGTCGACTCGTGGGGGCGGCCCAGCGCATAGTGGTACTCACCGGGGCTGGCATCTCCACCGACTCCGGTATCCCCGACTTCCGTGGGCCGCAAGGGCTGTGGACGCTCAATCCCAAGGCTGAGCGCACCTCCTCGCTGCAGCACTACCTGGCTGATTCCGAAGTTCGTCAATTGTCGTGGCAGAACCGCATCAATTCACCGGCGTGGGACGCCCAACCCAACGCTGGTCACCGAGCGCTGGTGGAACTGGAGCGCACAGGGCGTATGGCATTGCTGGTGACCCAGAACATCGATGAGTTGCACCAACGAGCAGGCACCAGTGCGTCGTTGGTGGTGGAGGTGCACGGAAGTATGCATCGAGCAGTGTGTTGGTCGTGTCGCCACGAGTGGCCCATGCAGGTGTTCCTGGAGCGGGTACGCGCCGGCGAGGCGGACCCATCGTGCCCGGACTGTGCGGGCGTGGTGAAGTCGAGCACCATTAGCTTCGGTCAGAACCTGGTGGCCGCGGATCTGCGGCGGGCCATCGACGCTGCGGGCGCCTGCGATCTTCTCCTGGCTGTGGGATCAACCCTGGCGGTGGGACCGGTGAATCAGATGGTGCCGGTGGCCCAGCGGGCGGGTGCGCGCGTGGTCATCATCAATGGGTCCATCACCGAGATGGACCTGCTGGCCAATGTGGTGCTGCGTGGTCCCATCGGCGAGTTGCTGCCCGCCGTGGTGGCCGCCTGAGGTAGCCGGAACGAAACCGGAATGGAGAGGGTCGCAGCCGTGTTGAAACGGTCGGCTCCGAATTCCGACAGAATTGGTAGGGTTTAGTTCATGGCTACGTTCCGCGACCTCCTGGCATCCGCCAAAACCGAGATCACCGAAATCGATACCGCCGCCGCGGAGGCCGTCATTGCCTCCACGCCCGATGTGGTGGTACTCGATGTTCGTGAGCCGGACGAGTACGACCAGGGAGCACTACGCAACGCCGTTCACATCCCGCGGGGTCACCTCGAGGCGCAGGTCGAAGCCCGCATCCCCGACCATGACGCCACCGTGGTGGTGTACTGCGCCGGAGGCGTCCGCAGTGCCTTCGCCGCCAAAACGCTGGGTGAGTTGGGATACACCAACGTGCTGAGCGTGGCCGGAGGATTTGGAAAGTGGAAGAACGAGGGGCGTGACTGGAAGGTGCCGGTATCGCTGACTCCCGAGCAACGCAACCGCTATCAGCGCCATCTGCTACTGCCCGAAGTGGGTGAGGCTGGTCAACTCAAGTTGCTCGACTCCAAGGTGCTGATGCTCGGAGCCGGCGGACTGGGATCACCAGCCGCCATGTATCTGGCGGCGGCCGGGGTGGGCACCATCGGCGTCATCGACATGGACGTGGTGGATTACTCCAACCTGCAGCGCCAAATTTTGCACAACATGGATCGCGTAGGCGATCGCAAGGTGGATTCGGCCAAGAAGACGCTGACGTTGCTCAATCCCGATGTCAACGTGGTCACCTACGACGTTCGCCTCGGCGCCGACAACGTGCTTGCCATCATCGATGGGTACGACCTCATCGTGGATGGCACCGACAATTTCCCCACCCGTTATCTGCTCAACGATGCCGCACTCAAGAAGAACATCCCTGTGGTCATGGGCGCCATCTTCCGCTTCGAAGGTCAAGTGAGCGTCTTCAAGCCCTACGACGGTCCGTGTTACCGGTGCATGCTGCCCGAGCCTCCGCCCGCCGACATGGCACCGTCGTGTGCCGAAGCCGGTGTCCTTGGCGTACTGCCCGGCATCATTGGGTCATTGCAGGCCATGGAGGCCATCAAGATGCTGCTCGGCTTGGGTGAGTCGCTGTCCGGTCGTCTGCTTACTTACGATGCCCTGGAAGCGAGCTTCCGGACGTTCAATTTGCGCCGTGATCCGCAGTGCCCGGCGTGCTCCGTCGACCCCGCCGATCTGGTTATTGCTGAGTACGACGAGCTGTGCATGCCGCACCCGGTGGCCGCCCCCGTTTCCGCTTGACCTCCGCGCATATCTTCTCCGACGACGTCGTAGGACTCATCGGCGATCACGTCGAGCACTTTGCCGTTGCTCATCACGCCTCAGGCATTGTGTGGGGATTGGTGGCCGACGGCGAACTGTCGCGTTGGGGCGCCACCGGTGAGCCATATGAGGGCGCCAACTATGCGCCCAACCATTACACCCTGTACCGCATTGCTTCGATGACCAAGAGCTTCACCGCCGCCGCAGTGTTGTTGGCTCGTGACCGAGGGTTACTGGCGCTCGATGATCCGGTGGTGCGCCACGTGCCCCACCTGCGGATCGCGGCGCCCACCACCGACGCTCCGGAACTCACTGTTCGACATCTCCTCACGATGGCCTCGGGTCTGGCCACCGACGATGCGTGGGCGGATCGCCATCTTCATGCCACGGCGGCGGAGATGGACGCATTGTTCGCGGCTGGCGCCACCAGTGCCACGTCCCCCGGAACGGCGTTTGTGTACTCCAACTACGGTTACGCCATCCTGGGCCGGGTACTGGAGTCGGTGACTGGTATGCGCGCTCAGGACTTCATCACCACGCAGCTGTTCCTCCCGTTGAAGATGCGCTACACGGTATGGCAGAGCGATGAGCTGCCCGTAGATCTGGTGGTGGCCCCGCCGTATCGTTGGCAGGACGATCACCTGGAGGCCGAGCCAGAACCGTTGGGCGACGGAGGGTTTGCCACCATGGGCGGGCTGTGGACCACCGTGGGAGATGTGGCCAAATGGGTGGCGTTTCTGGCCGACAGCTTTCCGGCCCGTGATGGTGTCGACGACGGACCACTGCGCCGGGCCTCACGTCGCGAGCTCCAGCAGGTATGGCGCGATGAACCACTCACTGTGAAGCAGTCCGACGCAGGACGTATTCGGCTGTCATCGAGTGGATACGGCATGGGAGTGGTGGTGACTCACGACCTCGACTTCGGATTCACGGTGAGCCATGGTGGTGGCCTGCCAGGCTATGGGTCTCATATGCGGTGGTTGCCTGATCGTGGAGTGGGTGTCATTTGTATGGCCAACATCAGGTATGCGCGCATGGGGGATTTATCGTTGGAGCTGCTGGAGTTACTCCACGCCCAGGGTGCATTGCCTGCACTGCGTCAGGTGGACGCCCCGGCACTGGTGGCGGCCATACATTCCGTGGTGGACTTACTCAATCATTGGGACAACACCGTTGCCGATGCGCTGTTCGCCGACAACGTGTACTTGGACGAGAGTGCCGATCGTCGCCGAGTGGCTGCATCGGCGCTTGTGGCCCAGCACGGCCCGCTGGTCATCACCGAGCTCTCCGTACGCAATACGTGCGAGGGCACTGCCGTTATCAATGCGGGGTTGATGACGCTGGAGGTGCAGTTGTCACCCCATGTGCGGCCATTGGTGCAGTTCTACGAGCTGACACCGAGTGACATGATTCCACGGTGATCACCGCCTTCGACGACCTGCTGGAATCCAACGAGCGGTATTCGCATACGTTTGATCTTGCCGGCATCGATCCCCGCGCCGCCCGAGGACTGGCTGTGGTCACCTGTATCGACAGCCGTATAGAGCCCTTGGCCATGCTCGGCCTGCGCCCGGGCGACGCCAAGATCCTGCGCAACGCTGGCGCTCGTGTCACCGACGACGTCATCCGCTCCATGATTGCCGCCGTCCATTTGCTCAATGTCCATCGCGTTGCCGTGGTGGGGCACACCAATTGCGCCATGGTGACACCGTCGGCCGATTTGTTGCGGGCCCGCGTGGCCCAATCCGCTGGTCGATCCGCCGATGAGTGGGATCCCATGGTGGTAACCGATCAACGAGCGGTACTGGCGTCGGATCTGGAACGGTTGCGTACCCACCCCTTGCTGGAGGGCAGGGTGGAACTGGGGGCCTTCATCTACGACGTGGGTACCGGTCTGCTGCAGCCCGTCAGTTGACCGGCAGCCACACCAGCTGAAGTTCCAGTACCCGTAGGTCCGATCGTTCCAACGGGATAGGCACGGAGGACACCGCTTCGGCTGCCTCGCTCCACCGTGCGTCGATGGCGAACAACTCATCGGCCAACTGCTGTTCGAGTGTTTGCAACTCGTCGCTCTTGGCCACGATGACGCCTTCGGCGGTTTCCACCCGGGCTTCAGACTTCGACGATGTGGTGCGTCGGCTGCTGGCGCCTCGAACGGCGCGGCCAATGGAGCGGGCGCTGCGGCGACCGCCGAGGAGAGCGCCCAGAAGATCCCCCGCCCCGGCGATGAGCTCGTTGGTACGACTGGAGCGAGTATCGGCTTTCTGCTGATCGCGCTTACGTTCGGCATCGGCCAATGCCCCCTTCACCCGATCCGTCTTCACGTCGAGCGTGGCATGCAGCTTGGCCCCATCTTTATCTGCGCGCATATCAGCTTCGGTGTCGCAGCGGGTGGCGAAGTCGGCCTCCGTTTCTCCGGGGCGCCCCCAGAGACCCAGCGTCTCATTTCGGCGCACCGCCAAAGTGGTGTTGGCCACGAGGTGATCGGTGAGCGCCTTCTCGGCCGCCTTCCACCACGCCGGGCTGCTGAGATCCACATCGGCCAGTACATAGGTGGCGTTGGCGGGAGCCTCCCGGCGAAAGTCGCGATCGTCGTGGTCCACCTGTACCGCCGACGCCGGGTCCAATGGCATGGCCAGGGGGTACACGATGGCTTCCCATTCCTGCGTTTCGCGAACCGCCGCCTTGTCGTCATCGAAGAGCAACTGGATACGCGCCGCCACTGCCGCTTCGAACCGGGTGCCGTTGGGTGCCCCTCCGACTTGGGCCAGCCACGGCGCGGCAGCGTCAGTCCATCCCACCCGACGATCCGCCGGCCCGGCAGGGGCCACGGAGGTCTCGTTGTCGGCCAACACCGCGGGAGCGGGAGCGGGTGCGGCTGTTGCGGCTGGGGTGGCGGGAGCAGATGCGCCAACGGCAGGAGCGGCTGGAGTGGCCGCGGCGCCTTGCAACTGGGCAATCTGCTGGCGAGTGAGCGGCCCCCGGAGATACGACATGGCCCAGCGTGAAGTGAACACCGCAGGATGGTCGGCGCCCGAGCGTTGTAAGACGAACTCGCGCTTGGCCAATCCGGAGATGGTGGCACCCAGTGCGGCAATGTCGACGCCCCCGGCCGCCGATCGCATCCCCTCCAACAGACGATCGCGATCGCGCTCGGTTTGCAGACGACCCACCATCCATGTGGCGGCGTTGGACAACACTTTGTAGTCAACGTCCACCGGGTTCTGGGTGGCCAACACCACGCCTACGCCAAATGCTCGGCCTTGCTTCACCAGGGTGAGGATGGGTGCTTTGGTGGCGGGGTTGGCGGTGGGCGGCACATAGCCGAGGACCTCATCGATATAAATAAGTACGCGTAGGTCACTGGTGCCGGCCTGGGCCCGCATCCACGTGATGAGCGCACCCAGCACACGGGCCACGGCAAACTGCCGCTCCTCGTCGGACAGATGAGCAATGGAGATCACCGATGCCTGGGCCTTACCGGCGGGGTTGCGTAACAGAGTGGGGATCTCCAGCGCATCACCAGCCGACCACGATGCAAACGACGGCGATGCCAACAGTCCGTTCAATTTCATCACCAGGTCTTGACGATCTTTGGCAGGGTAAAACGTATCGAGCTCCAGCACGCCGAGCTTGCGGATAGGTGGGGTCTGGACCTGGGTGAGCAAGGCCTCCAGGGTGAGATCGGTGGCAGCTGACCATGACCGCTCCACCAGGTTGGCCAACAGGATGTGTTCACGCCCCGACAGCGGATCGGACTCCACTCCGATGAGCCCCAGCAGTCCGCTGACGGTGCCATTCACTTCGTCGGCCCGAGCTTCGGCATCGGCCGCGTTGGTAGGTGCGCGTAACGAACTGATGAGGTTGAGGGGTTGTCCGGCGGTGGAGCCAGGCGTCCACACCACCACGTCGGCGGCTTGGCGGAGCTTGGTGATGTCGGTGCCGTCGATACCCCACCCGGCCAGCCCGTCCTTCCATTGCTGGGCCGCCACTGCGGGATCGCCTGACTCCACCCAGGGCGCAAACTCCTCGGTACTGAGGTTGGGGAAGGTGAGGGCCAGATTGGCTAAATCACCCTTGGGGTCGATGAGGATGCATGGCACTCCAGCCAGCATTGCCTCCTCGATCATGGCCAACGCCAAACCAGTCTTCCCTGATCCGGTTTGGCCCACGATGACTCCATGGGTGGTGAGCGCTGCGGGGGCCAGCGTCACCGGGGTACCGGTACGGGCGTGGGTGGTGGCGTCGACACTCTCGCCGAGATGCAGTGGTGCGGGACGGGCGCTCATGGGAGAGAGCCTGTCACGTCCCCTGCTGTTGAGGGCGGTTGCATCCACTCGATGAGGCGACGACGCCACTCCACCGAGCACTTGTCGGCTTGCACGTTCACCAACGTCGTTTGATCCAATGGCAGAACGCCGCCCACCATCTCCAGCATGCGTTTGTCCTCGGCGCCGATGGCCAGATCGAATCGGATCACCTCTTCGGCCGAAACGGAAAAGTCGTCGTTGCGCCAGATGACGAACGTGAAATACGACGTGACGTCGTCGATGGGAGTGCACAGCAACAAGATGATGTGCGACAGCCCGGTGCCGTAGTGGATGTCGCTGCGTACCGTGAAGGGAAGATTGAAGCCCGTACACATCGAACGCTCCACCACTCCGCCCGTTTGGCCGCTGGCCAGAGTACCGAGGTCGCTGTTGTTGGCCAGGACCTCGTACTCGTAACCGAACCATTCCTGGTCGAGTTGCACCAACTCGATCTTGGGTACCTGAGTGTCCTGGGCACGGCCGAACGTACCGGTATGAACGTACGGGAAGTGGGCGATGTCCAGAAAGTTGTCCACCATACGTGGGGCCGATGTGTGCCACACGTCGACTTCGGTATTGATGCGCCGGAATGTGGGGTCGTTCTCTTGCACGATGGTGGGGATGGGTGCGCGTGGCTGGCCCAAACATACGAACACCAGCCCGTACTTCTCGGTTGCCTGATACGGCTGAAGATGGGCCCTTGG
>JANYHQ010000465.1 GCA_025358985.1 Acidimicrobiales bacterium | reverse complement strand
TCAGCGCGCATACGGGTATCGGACCACGATCTGCAACGGCGAGGTGACCTACGAAGACGGAGTCCACACTGGCGCGCTGCCAGGGCGGCTGATCCGGGGCGGCACAACCGCTACAAAGCTACACGCGCGCACTCACTGAGCGCGCGAGGTTCAAGCCCGTCCAGGTTCTTGGTGCGGTATTCACGGAACGTGAGTAGTTGGCCGGGCTGGGCCAACATGAGAGGGATGAAGTCACGACGTAGCTTCGTATGCGCTGCTGCCGTTGTCGTTTCGGCCACTGCGATGGTCGGCGGCGGCGGGCCCGCGGGACCGGCACCGCGGTACGTGCTGCGCAAGATGGCCACCGCCGACAACCCCGTGGGGATATACGTGGCCCCGGGTTCAACCACCGTGCTGGTGGTGGAACAAACCGGGCGTATCCGACCCATCACCCCAACCGGATTAGGGCCGCCGGTGCTTGATGTGTCCGCCGACATCAGCGGCACTGGTGAGCGGGGCCTGCTCGGGGTGGCCTGGTCGCTCAACGCAGACCACCTCTATGTGGATCTCACCAACACCGCAGGGGACACGGAGATCCGCGAATACGTCTGGACCAACGACCGGGCCGACACGGCCACCCAGCGGGTGCTGCTCACCATCAAACAGCCGTACTCCAATCACAACGGCGGTCAACTGCTGGTGGATTCCCAGGGGTTGTTGTGGATCGGCATGGGCGACGGCGGCAGCGCCGGTGACCCCGAGAATCGGGCCCAGAATCCGAGGGAATTGCTGGGCAAGATCCTACGTATCGATCCCACCCCATCAGCCACTGCGCCCTATTCCATTCCACCTGACAATCCCTACGCCGACGGCGTAGCGGGCCGACCGGAAATTTGGGCCATGGGGTTGCGCAATCCGTGGCGATTCAGCATCGACGAGCCCACCAAACGTCTCATCGTGAGTGACGTGGGTCAGGGTGATTGGGAAGAAATCGATGCGCTCCCGGTGTCCAAACCGGGGGCCAACCTGGGCTGGCGATTGCGCGAGGGTCGTCATGCCTTCAACGATGGCGACCGCCCGGCCGGAGTGGTGGAGCCAGTATACGAATACAGCCACGCCTACGGTTGCTCGGTCACCGGAGGCGTGGTCTACCGTGGCAAGGCCCTCCCTGAACTACGCGGTAAGTACCTGTTCGGCGACTACTGCAAAGGCCAGATTGGTGCCCTCACGCCCGGCGCCCCTTTGTGGCGACGCCAGGCTTTGGGCATCACTCAGCAACAACTCACATCCTTCGGCGTGGACAGCATCGGCGAGGTGTGGCTCACATCAGGCGACGGCGTGGTGTCGAAACTGGTGCGAGCCACCTGATCGCTCCGGTAAGAGGGCTGCTCAGGTAAGAGGGCTCTTCAGGTCACAGGGCACTGCAGCACGTATCGGTGATGAGGCGGGCCACCGTGTACGGGTCCATGTTGGCGTTGGGTCGACGGTCTTCCATGTAACCCTTGCCGTCGATCGGCACCTGCCACGGGATACGCACCGATGCTCCACGATTGGACACGCCGTAGCTGTACTTGTTGTACGGCGCCGTCTCGTGTTTTCCGGTGAGGCGGCTCTCGATGTCGTGGCCGTAGTTGGACACGTGCAGTTCCACCTTCTTGCCCAGCGCTATGCAGGCCTTCTCGATGATCTTGTAGCCACCGTCTTCGCGCATGGCCAGGGTGGAGAAGTTGGTATGAGCGCCAGCGCCGTTCCAATCACCCTTCTCCGGCTTGGCGTCGTAGCTGATGACCACGTCGTAGTCCTCGGCAATACGGTTCAACAGCCAGCGCGCTACCCACAAGTGGTCGCCCACATCCACCGTGCCGAGCGGGCCAATCTGGAACTCCCACTGGCCCGGCATCACCTCGGCATTGGTGCCCGAGATCTGCAAGCCGGCGTCAATACAGGCCTGGGTATGGGCCTCAACGATGTCACGCCCCACCACTCGCCCTGCGCCGACGCCGCAGTAATACGGGCCCTGCGGTCCGGGGAAGCCGGTTTTGGGAAAGCCCAACGGGCGGCCCTCGGTGGTGAGCATGGTGTACTCCTGCTCGATACCGAACCAGGGCACCTGCTTGGCAAACTTCTTGGCCGTCTTGGCCGCCGCGGCGCGAGTGTTGGTCTCGTGCGGGGTCATGTCGTTGAGCAACACTTCGCACATCACCAAGATGTTGTTGCCGCCCCGAATCGGGTCCGGGCAGCTGAACACGGGGCGCAGTACACAGTCGCTCTTGTCGCCGGGAGCCTGCTCGGTGCTGGATCCGTCGAATCCCCAGACGCCGGGCGCCGAGTCGTCATAAACGACCTTGGTCTTGTTTCGCAGCATGGGTGAGGGCTTCTGCCCATCGATCCAGATGTACTCGGCTTGATAGGCCACGGTGTGAGTTCCTTTGCGGGTGGGCAGTTGAAGGTGGACGTGACGCCCACCGTCAAGGTGTCACCGGGTCGTTTCACCTTGGTTGCCCGTTGGTTAACGGAGTGTTACGACGCCCGAAAAAACGGTGATCAACGACACTTTTGTGGAGTGATGCCCTCGTGACCGGTCATCATTGCCGGGTGTCCACTGACCCCGATCCGTATCTCGACGCTCCGGGTGGCCCGGGTCCGCTCACCGCCTCCAACAGCCGCCAGCGCCAGCAGGACTACGTGATGCGCACCATGGAGGAGCGCGGCGTACGGTACGTACAGTTGTGGTTCACCGACGTACTCGGCATCCTCAAGAGTTTCGCCATCACCCCTGCCGAACTGGAGAACGCCTTCGAAGAAGGTATGAGCTTTGACGGCTCGGCCATCGACGGGTTCTCCCGGTTGGTGGAATCCGACATGTTGGCCCTACCCGACCCCGACACGTTCGAGTTGTTGCCGTGGCGTACCGACGAGCCGGTGGCCCGCATGATCTGTGACATCACGATGCTGGACGGCACGCCGTTCGCGGGCGACCCCCGCCAGGTGTTACGCCGCAATCTCGACAAAGCCCGAGCCGCCGGGTTCCGCTTCTACGCCAGCGGCGACTTGGAGTACTTCTACTTCGCCGACAACGACCCGTCGAAGCCCCCCCGGCCGCTTGACACCTCCACCTTCTTCGACCTCTCCGCCGCTGATGCTGCTGGCGATCTGCGACGGCGCACTATTGGTCATATGGAGGCCCTCGGTATCCCCGTGCGCTACAGCCATCACGAGGAGGCACCCAGCCAGCAGGAGATCGACCTGCGCTACACCGACGCCCTCACCATGGCCGACTCCATCATGACCAGTCGACTGGTGGTGAAGGAGGTGGCCATGGAACGCGGTATGTACGCAACGTTCATGCCCAAACCCATCAGCGGTGTTCAGGGCAGCGGCATGCATACCCACATCTCGTTGTTTCGTGATGATGAGAACGCCTTCTTCGATGCCTCGGACGAGCATTCTCTGTCCGAAGTGGGCCGCGGCTTCCTGGCCGGCATCTTGCATCACGCTCGTGAGATCACCGCCGTCACCAACCAGTGGGTGAACTCCTACAAGCGTTTGGTGGTGGGATACGAGGCGCCCGTGTACGTCAGTTGGGCGCGTAACAACCGCTCCGCCCTGGTGCGTGTCCCCACCCCCAAACGGGGTAAGGC
>JANYHQ010000475.1 GCA_025358985.1 Acidimicrobiales bacterium | reverse complement strand
TGGGCGAGGGCAAACCCGATGCACATATGTGGTCCGCGTCCGAACGGTACCCATGCTTGGTCCATCGCCCTCCTTTGTGCCGACGAGATATCGCAATGCCGGTTGGGGTCGAAGCGGTCGGTCCATACCGCGCGATTGCGTCCGGCGAGGTACGGAGACCAGATGATGAGGGTGCCTTTGCTGATCCGGTGGTGCCCGAGTTGGAGGTCAGCGGCGGCGACCCGGGCACCGTTGAGACCGGCCGGGTGGAGGCGCAACGATTCGTGGACGACACGCTGCGCGTATTCCAGTCGGGCGAACGAGGCCTCGTCCGCAACGGTTATGGGCCAATTGGGTGGGCCGAACACGAGGTCTGCTTCGGTCCGGAGTTGTTGCCAGACGCCGTGTTCGGTTGCGGCGCTCCACAACAACCAGGCAAGGGTGGAGGCCGTGGTGTCGTATCCAGCGCCGATGAGCGTGTCGACCTGGTCACGGATTTCGGCGTCGGAGAGGGTGGTGTCGTTGGCGAGGACTTCGAGGATGTCGTGCGGGTCGCGGAGGTGATTAGCGCGTCGATCAGCGACTTCTGTGTCGATGATTAGGTCGATGGCACGCCGGTCGGCGCGTACCCGTGACCGGGCGGTGTGGGGGAACGGGTGCGGGAGTTGTTTGATTGCAGGTGCTTCAATGAATGCCTGGGCGCGTTGGAACAGGTCGCTGAACTCGGCGGTTCGGCGGGCAAGGCGTTCACCGAAGAACGCGTGGATCGTGATGCCGAGAATGAGATCACGGCCGAACGGGTAGAGATCAACCGTGCGTTCGAAACTGTGAGGTGCGCCGATCAGTTGGTCGATCGCCGTGTCCGTGCGTTGCAGGATCATCGGGATCCAGCCATTGAGGCGCGGGCGTGTAAACGCGCGTTGCACGGCACCGCGTCGTCGTTGATGATCAGGCCCGTCCGACACGATCATCGATTGTTTGCCGACGACAAACCGGACGCCGATCACATTGAACTTGTGGTTCCATCGGAACGCGTCCGCTCTCATCGAGAACATCTCGTGCATCAACGCCGGGTCCCCAATGATGGCGAGCCGCACACCCGGGTAGCCGAGTCCGCAGATCGGGCCGTACTCGGCTCGCAGCGCGTCGAGTGCCGGAGCCGGATCTCTGAACAGTCGCCGGATGTAACTGGCGTTGGCGCGACAGTGGGGTCCCGGAAGCGCCATATCGGTGACGGTTGTTGTGTTCACGTGAGTTGCCTAATGTCGTTGACGAGTGCCGCAAGCCCGGTGGTGGCGATCGTCAGCCATGCGGTTCGGATCACCAATCATTGGATCAGATGTTCGTCCCCATTCGAATACGGTTTGCACTCGGGTCGGCACATGGCGTGGCCATCGACATCACGCCAAGTTTTCACTCGGTGCCGAGGTGTGGCGCGACTTTGGAGTGCCCAATTCCGTTAGGGCGCGAGCCGCCGCATTGGCGCCGCACATCCCGTGAGCACCTGCCCCGGGTGGTGTGGACGCCGAGCAGAGATAGGTACCTGGGATGCCGGTGAAGTACGGGTCGCGTGCGAACCGCGGCCTGAAGAGAAGCTGGAACGGCGAGGATGCGCCACCTATGATGTCGCCCCCCACGTAGTTGGCATTGTGCAGCGACATCTCAGTGGTGGAACGCACCGCCGTACCGATGATCCGCTGGCGGAAACCTGGGGCGAAACGTTCGATTTGGGTGATGATGGCGGCCGTGGCATCGCCCATGTAGCCATTTGGTACGTGCGCATAGCTCCACACCGGGTGCACGTTGCCCACGGACCGACTCGGATCCGCCAGATACTGCTGTCCGATCAACACGAACGGTCGCTCGGGCATGGCCCCACGAAGCACAGCGTCCTCATTGGCCACGATTTCTGCCAACGCACCGCCCAGATGGACCGTGCCCGCCAAACGAGCCGCCTGCGCTGTCCACGGAACACCCTCCTCAACTGCGAAGTCGACCTTGAACACTCCGGGGCCGTGCTTGTAGGAGCGATACGCACGGGCGACGCGGGCCGGTAGTTGTGAGCCGAGGAGGTCGGCGGCGGCCGACGGTGAAACGTCGAGCATCAAGACGTCGCTGGGTGGGAGTTCGCCGCTCGACTTCACACGGTGATTGGTTTCGATGACACCACCATGAGCACGGATGTCGGCTGCCAGGGCGTCAGCGATTGCCTGTGAGCCACCTTTGGCCACCGGCCACCCCTCGGCATGCCCGGAGAGCAGGAGCATCAAACCGACGGCACTGGTGAACGGGCGATCGAGCCGATAGAAGGCGTGAGCGGCCACGCCAGCCCAGAGAGCCTTGGCCTGCTCCGTCTTCCACGCCCGGGCCAGCGTGGTGGCCGGGAGCAACGCGGCCGCCCCGAAACGGGCCAACGGCACCGGATGTTGCGGCACTCGCAGAACTGGCTGCGTTGCATCGCCAAGTACGTCGGAGAACCGCTTGAGCAACGGCTCGAAGAGTTGGCGCCACCGTTGCCCGTCGCGCCCTAGGCCGTGGGCGGTCTGATCGATGGAACGGTAGAACACACCGGCCGAACCGTCATCGATCGGGTGGACACAGTCAACCGCAGGATGCAGCCACGTGAGCCCGTGGGCGCCGAGGTCGAGCGTGGTGAGGAACGGCGAGGCGGCAGCAATCGGGTGGAATGCGGAACAGTGATCGTGCAGCAACCCGGGGACAATCATCTCGGAACTGCGCGTACCACCACCGATCGAATCACTCGCCTCCAGCACAGTGACCTCGAGTCCGGCTCGAGCCAGGCGAGCGGCGGCCGCCAGCCCATTCGGCCCACTGCCCACCACAATTGCGGAACTCACCCGGTCACCTGATCACCGGGTTGGCGCCACACCGCTCACTTTCGGCCTCCGGTGCCGGGATGCGGTACTCCGGGCGCAACGTAGCCCGGCAGGGTCCAGGTGACCGTATGGGGAATTGCGCCATTGGGTAGCCACGGTTGTTCGTTGGCAGCGTCATCGTTGTGGTACCACCCCTTCTCTACCGTGCCGAGCGCAGCGTCGATCACCCGGTACTGCACCTTCTTACTAAACGCCGGCTGCGATTCGGTAAACGCCACCACTACATCCCCGGGCTCGTACTGGCACCGCTCTTGCATCCCTGCGATCAAGCGCTCGTCGATACAGTGGCCGTCGCCAAAGTTCCATCCGGTGAGGACATTGCTCACGAACTCGCCTTCTCGCTGTACCCGATCATCGAGGCCAGGAGTATGGCGCATGAGGGCTGAGATGTGCATACGGCCCATTGGATGCATCATGCGGAACGCCACCGCCTTCTGGATGAAGATCTCCGAGATTTCTTTGCCGAACAGCGGCTCGATCTGGTCGATTTGGTTGTCGGCGGCCTTCACGATCCGCTCGTTGATCCGGTCCTCCATCGACTTGTTGCGAAACGAGAATGTGGCCGATGCCCAGTTGCCGGCGTACTGCTTCATCCCCACCAGGAACGAGACGTACTGGGGTCGGAGGGCTCCGAGGACAATCGGGAACAGAGCCGCGAACACCACGATTGCCAGCAGGGTCGGACTCATGTCACCGACTCCATAACCCTCACTGGCGTGGAAGTTGGCGAACAGGAACGCCACACAAAACATGAAGAACACGTTCCACTCCAACGGCACGGCCAATGGGAATGTGGAAATGATGAACGTATGGAGCATCCAAATGGAAATGATTGCTACCCAGGTGAGGCTTTTATATGGTGAAAACAGCAACACCAACGGCATGATCAGTTCGCACGTGGTGCCACCGATATGGGCCAGCAGATGGGTAAGCCGGGATGGTCGGAGATCGTTCGGATAGTCCCTCACCGTGGCTTTGCGGAATTTATCCCACACCACCCACGGTGTGTTTTGCACCATGATCGCCACCGTGCTCGAAAAGCCGTGTTGCATCTTCGAAAAGCCTGCACCCATCCAAACGACCACGATGAATATTTTCGCAGCGACGACCATGTTGACGAAGTTGCCCATCAACGCGAAAGCGAGCAAGGTGGGGACGTACTGCTCGGAGCGCGCCGACAGGAACACCACCTTGTCGCGTAGACCCATGATCAGAATGAGCGAGCAATACAACAGCACTGCCCACTGAGGAAGGATGCCGGCGCTGCCTTTGGGCAGCCCGTCGACGGTTCGGTCTCCCGACAGGAACATCAGTAGAACCAGGCTGGCCAGGATGGCCTTGTACAAGCCGGTGTCCCAAGGCGTACGCCGGTTGCCCTTGGTGAACGGGACATGATTGGGATACGGCGGGACCCGAAGTGTGTCGTTCTGCCACCAGTACAGGATCCCCCCGATCGGCGGGTCGAAGTGAAACGCCAGCGGCCCGCACGTTGCCCCCAGCCCAATGATCTCCAACAAGATGGTCCAGATCATCAGCTTCTGGTACAGGATCGGTTCGTTCCACCAACCGGCGATGTTGTTGAACTCCAGACCTTTGGTAAAGGCTCCAGCGAAGATCAGTCCGAACAGTCCGTACCAGAACAGCTTCCACATATAAAAAATGGACGTGTTCTTGGGAGTACCAAAGCCCTCTTCCACCCAATGCAGTTGCAACAACTTCATTCGTTCGAAGAAGGGGATTTTGGCGAACTCATCGAGCGCGACCGGTGGCAGTTCTGCAGTTCTGTAGCCCATGATCAGCTACCTCCTCTTCTGGCGCATGGCCTGGTCTCGTCGTCGTTGTTCTTTGTCGAGGTACAGTTCGTCATCTTCCGTGCTTCTTGTGGAGACGACCTTCCCGGTGAGACGTTCGAGCTCGCGTTCGCGTACTCGTAGGCGCCTCCACGCCTTTCGTTTGTTCTTTCGACGCTTCCGCTCGATGTGGTCCTCCTCGGTCTCGGAGACGCCACTGAGATAGGCAGCTTCGATCTCGTCGAGGCGTTCCAGGGCCTCGGTGGAGGGGAGTTCGAGTTGAATCTGGCCGCGCGCCATGAGATACATCCGGTCGGAATACTTCAATGCTTTGCGAGCGTGCTGCTCCACGATCAAGGCGCCAGTCCCGTGCTGGTCAGCCGCTGTCCGGACTGCGCTCAGCAGCCGGTCGACGATCATCGGCGCAAGGCCGAGGGACAGCTCGTCGGCGAGCAGGAGCGACGGCTTGCGACTGAGTGCTCGGGCGAGGGCCAGCATCTGTTGCTCGCCACCCGACAGCATCCCGCCTCGAACCGACAGCCTCGGTTCGAGCTCCGGGAACAGGGCGAGCGCATCGTCGACCGAACCGCCGCCGATGCGCAGATTGTCGCGCGTGGAAAGCTTGGTGAACACCAACCGGTCCTCGGTAACCAGGCCGATGCCGTTTCGTACCCGTTGATACATTGGCGTAAAGGTCGGTACGTTGTTGAACAAGACCAGTCCATCGACCGGCATCAGCTCACCGGCGATGGTCATCAGCGTGGTCGTCTTGCCTGCACCGTTGGGGCCAAGCAGGCACACCACCTCGCCCCGCTGGACGGTGAGATTGACTGCTCGAACCACCTCTCTACTCAGGTAACCGGCCTTGAGGTTGCGGGTCTCCAGCAACGGTGTCACGCGCCGCCTCCAACTGCAGTCGCCGTCGCCAATTCACGCACTGCTTCATCGGACTCGTCGCCGAGATACGCAGCTATCACCGCTGGATTGCTCCGGACATGCTCAGGTGACCCCGAGGCAATCAGCCGCCCAAAGTCGAGGACAACCACCTGGTCACACACTCCCATCACGAAGTTCATGTCGTGCTCAACCACTAGGACCGCCATTCCCCAGTCCTCGGCCAGACGACGAACTACGGCTCCCAACTCCATACTCTCGGCAGAACTCAGCCCAGCGGCCGGTTCGTCGAGCAGCAAGACGCTGGGTTGCATCGCCACTGCTCGAGCAATCGACAGCAGTCGTCGCTTTCCGTACGACAGGTCCTTGACGTCGCGGTGTAGGTCTTTGTCGAGCTGGAACTCGAGAATGGCCCGGACCACCGCAGGTGCGAACGGTGGGTTCACCGGTCGTATCAGGTCGCGCAAGTAGGAACGAAGGTCCTGAGGGTCGGCGGCAACGCTGAGGTTTTCGAACACCGTGGCGTCCTCGAACAACTCGAGCGACTGAAACGACCGGGCCACCCCGGCCCTCGCTCTTTTCATAGCGGACTGTTTCGACAGGTCGAGATCGTCGAGCAAAACCCGCCCTTCGGCTGACGCGAATCCGCTGATGGCGTCGATGAGCGACGTCTTGCCTGCCCCGTTCGGTCCGATCAAGCCGGTGACGGTGCCCGGTTCTAGCCGGTAGTTGACATGGTCGACAGCTACCACGGCGCCGTACTGCACGGTGAGCCCCTCGATGGTCAAGGTTCGGGGCGCAACTTTGGAGTGGTGGTCGTCGGCGTGGGGATCGGCGACATCAGCAAGCTCAATGACGTACGGCCTGCCCCACTTGCGTGCCTTCTTGGCGAGTCGGAAGACCTTGACCCACTCCGCCGCCACGCCGTCCTGGTAAGCAAGCACGGTCAACAGGATTGCGATGCCGCTGATGAGCTGGATCCAGCGTCCAACTCCGTCCCACGTTGCCTCAAGGATCTGTTGGTTGAGAGCCGCCGTGGCCATGGTTCCCCCCACGAAGGCACCCAGCAGATGACCGACCCCGCCCACCAAGGCCAGGCCCACATACGTGACCGACGTGAAGTTCGTGAACGACTGATAGCTGATTGAACTGAGGCGAAATGCCAGAAGGATTCCGCCGAGAGCAGCAATGGCAGCGGCCAACGAAAACGCAAACAGCTTTGCCACCACGACGTCGATGCCGAGAGATGCCGCGGCGCGTTCGTTGGTGCGTACGGCGAGAAGTCGACGTCCGCTGCGGCCCCGGCGGACATTCGAAACCATCCATACCGTCAAGATCGCCATGAACACCACGAAGATTCCGTAGCGGGCCGGGTGCTTGATGGATCCAATGTCGAAGCCAAAGAGTTGAGGGTTGCCGACCTGAGTGCCTTGCACGCCGCCGGTGTAGCTCCGGTTCCGAAAGAGCATCAGCTCCATCGTGGTGCCCATCCCCAACGTGACGATGGCGAGGTTGATGCCACGCGTTCGAACCGCAGGCAAGCCGAAGACGACACCGAGGGGTATGGCGGCCGCCACTCCAGCCAGTAGACCGACCAAGAACGGGACGTGGAAGACGGCCACGAGTCGGCCCGCGACGAAGGCGCCGAAGCCAGCCATGGCGTATTGACCGAGCGACAGTTGCCCTGCGTATCCCGTGAGCACCACCATCGAGAGCAGGACGATCGCCACCCCCATCGTAACGGTGAGGGCATCGACCCATTTCGGCTCTTTGGTCAGCATCAAGAAGACCACGAACCCGAACCCGAACAGCATCCAGTCCCACGAAAGTCGACCATTGCCGACCATCGGCAGTTGCCGCAGGAAGTAGTCACGCAACGGCAAC
>JANYHQ010000471.1 GCA_025358985.1 Acidimicrobiales bacterium | reverse complement strand
GATGACCGTCTGCGCACCATCCCCGGCCACTACCACGCCCATGCTCGTGCGTTGGCATGGGGACCGGAGGCGCTCAGGCGGCGAGCCAACTAATTCTCCTCCGTTGCCAACCGCCGCCGCCAGCCTTGGTGCCAAGCAGTTCGATGGCACCTGCGATGACCGTCAAGGCTCGCGCAAGATGGTCGTCGGCTTCAGGCGGAGGAGGACGGCAACGGCGAACAGGCCTGACCCCACTGTCGATGTGAACAGGACCCCGCCCAGCACCACCAACCGACCGACCGCAATGGTGCTCGGCGGGCTGAGGATGAAGAGCGGCCGCAATACCTGCACGAAGAGGCGGCCCATGACCATACCGACGGCGAGGCCCGCAGCGAGGCCGCAGGTGGCCACGATCATCGCCTCGCCAATGACGAGGACCAGCAGACTCGGCGTGGACAGACCGTAGGCGCGAAGTGTCAAATATTCCCTTCTGCGCTGCAGGAGCAGCCCGAACACCACCATGAAAATCGCAGCCGCCCCCATCGCCATTGCGTACACGGAGCCCATGTCGAGGAGACCCCTCACGTTCACGGCAGTCAAACTGGATTGGTCCTTGTTCAGCGTTGTCGCGGTGGTGTCGATGCGCATTGGGTCATCGCGTCCGGGCCCCGATCTCAACGCCGTCACGGCTCGATCCACGCCGCGTCTGCCTCCCGACGTACGGGCTAGGAAAAAATCGGTCTGGGCCAGGCCGGTGGCCGACTGGTAGGTGGTGATGTTGGCTACGAGGTCAACGCCCTGAGAAAATCCTGGCAGGGCCTCGAACAGACCGACCACGCGCAATGTTCTGAGTGCCTGGTGCTTCGTTCCCCGAGCGAGGAGAACCTGGACGTCATCGCCAATGTGGATCGAGAGGTCGTCGGCTCGCCTCGAACGTACCAGTAGTCCATTCGGATTGGTTGACAGCGCGCTCATGACCGTGTCCGCCGAGGGTTCGAAGCTGGAGTCCTCCAGCGAGGCCACGCTTTGGAAGGTTCCCGGATCGATTGCCGCCAGGTCGGTCCGGTCTTGGTCGTATTGGGCGATCAGCACGGAGTTCTCCAACGAGAACACGACAGGCGTCACGGCGGCCACGCCCCCCACCTTCAAGACCGCGCCGTAGCCCGGAGGGTGCGGCCTCACGCTCTGGACACTGGGGGTGATCCGCAGATCCGAGCCGACGACGAAGGTGGAGTCACGAAACTTGGCGACCCTATAGGTGGCTGCGAAGATGGCTAGGTTCGTCCCGAACGCCATCACCAACGCCACGATGACGGTACCGGTGGCCAGCGACCAGGCCCGTCGTCTCAGGCTGCGTCCGAGCATTCCCCGCAAGAGGGGTCCGAATCGAGGCGGTTCGGCCACCGACAGTCGAGCTGCCATGGCCTCTATTACGCGTACCGAGACGAGAGTGCCGCCGACCCAAGCGGTGACCGGTGCGATAAGAAGTAGCGAGGGCAACGAGACCGACCGACCGGCCGAGACGGAGGCCGTAGGCGAACCGGCAGCGTACGCCTGGGCCGCAGACGCGATCGCCGTCCCTCCCAACAGTGCGATATCAAGACGAAACCGGTGCCACACCGGACGGCCCAGCGGGGTGAACTCCTTATGCTCATCGCTCACTTCACGTAGCAGCGCCCGGCGACCCAGAACGTAAAGCGTGAGTGCGGTGATCAATACTCCCGTAGTGACGGCAATCAATGCAGACATCGCAAGTTCGGTACCGGATGCAGCGAACAGCGACTCGTGCCCGAGAACGAACATCACGGACAGCAGGCCGAGACCGGTGCCCAACAAGGCTCCGGAACCGGCAAGAGCCACTGCCTTGAGGGACAGCAGACGCATCAAAAGTCTTCGATCGGCACCATGGAGACGCAAGGTCGCCTGCTCACGGCGCTGTGCATTGGCGTGGATGTTGGCACCGAACGCAGTGAGGAACGCCGCCAGGAACATTCCTGGAAGGCCAAGGAACAAGAACATCCGCTTGCCCACTTTGGCATCGTCGCTGGCCACCTCGAGAGCGTTGGAGATGTTGTCGATGAGGTAGTACTGCCCCGGGGCGATCCGACGCATCGCTTGTGCAATTGCCTTCGTCTGCTTGAGCGCAGCCGCGGGGTCCGACCGCAGGAGGGAGCGATCGACCCGAACATCGACCTCCGAGACCGGTAGATTCTTGAGAATCGTCCCTTGCGCAGCACTGGCGGCCCGGAACGAGGGCACAATGGCGTTCCTGAATGTCGCAGGCGGAACCACAACTGCCAGCGGCACGTAGAGGAAATCGTCGAGCTTGCTCACCTTGCGGCTGGAGAACAGCGGCTGCGCCTGCGACAGGTCGGCGACACCACTCACAGGTATCCGCAAGACCTCGGAACGGCCGGGCAACCGCAGCGAGAGAAGCGTCCTTGGACCAGTTCCGAGCGCTCGGGCTGCCTCCGCGCTGGCGACGGCTGACCCTGGGAGGAACGACCCGCTGACTATTCTGATCGATCGGTAGTTCTGCTGGTAGGCCCGCCCGAATGCGAACACCCGTACAGGGCCTTCGATCATCGTGTCGGTGGTCCCGGGAGACCCCGCCCCGGGTGCCGATGTGTGGAGGGACCCTGGAGGAAGGTCGACGTATGACAATCCGTCCGCTGCTGCCACTCCCGGGATCTTGAGGATGTGCGCCTGAAGGTCATCGAGCGTGAGCAGCGCGCTGGCGTTGGCGTGGATAGGTACCACGTCCTCGCGACTTGAGACCGTTCCCAAAAAGCGGAGCGTATTCACCGAAGCCACAGTTGTGTTGGCGCGGGCCAGATAGGTGAAGGTGATCCGCCCGCCCGGAGCCAGCGTCCCTGCATTGAAGCCCGTTCGTGCCAGTCCTTGGGCCAGCGGGCTCTGCCCGGCCTGCTCCGGGAGAGGCTGCCCATTGAGCGTCATGCTTGCCTGGACATACGACAGTGGTGCAGGCGCCTCGTCGTTCACCACGACTTCATGTATTGCGTTGTCGGTCCCGTTCATCACGGTCAGGGTGAATACTGCATCCTGCCCGGCTTGCAGCGGAGTCGGCGCGGACACCCGTTCTTCGAACTGCAGGCGCCGGCCGAGTGGCGACCCGAGCACGGCTTGTACGTCCAACGAGAGAGGGGCAATGGCCCGCTGCGTCATCGTTGCGCCGGAAGCGTCGATGAAGAACAGCACCCCGGCGAACAGGCCTACACCGAGCGTGACACCCACCACCGCAGCGAGGGTGCGCCTCGGGTTGCGCCATAGGTCTCGTACGACGAACAGCAGCACTATGGCCCCAAGTCCCGCCCAGCGCCCGCAGTGTCGTTGGCGATCCTTCCGTCGCGGATGCCGACGGTACGGTCTAGGCGTGTGGCCACGCAACGATCATGGGTGACCACCACGAGTGTGGCACCGGCGGCTCGCTGAACGCCCAGCAGAAGGTCCACGAGCGTGGCGGCGTTCGCCGCATCCAGCGAGCCCGTGGGCTCGTCAGCGAGAATGACCTGGGGCCCATGAGCAACGGCGCGCGCCACCGCAACGCGCTGGCGCTGGCCGCCGGACAACTGATCCGGCAGCCTGTCGGCCAGCTCGCCCATCCCCACCGCCGCAAGCAGCTGCGGGCAGCGCGAAAAGTCACCCGACGGACCGTGCAAGGCAACCTGCAAGCTGACGTTTTCCACCGCCGTGAGGAACGGCAGCAGATTGTCGGATTGGAATACGAACCCGATCTCCTTGCGGCGGAGCCGGGCGCGCAGCCGATCGGATAGGTGCGAAATCTGGCGCCCACCGATCAGGATCCGACCCTCGCTGGGGACTTCGAGGCCGCCGATGAGCCCGAGCAGGGTTGACTTACCGCATCCGCTCGGGCCGGTGATGGCGAGACTGCTGCCCGCCTCTACGTCCAAGGAGATCCCATCTACGGCGCGCACAAGGCACCCCCCGCTGATGTAGAGCTTGGAGACCGCTTCGAGGCGAATGCCAGCTGGAGGAGTCACGCCTGGTACACGATACCGTCCGTGATCCGCAGCCGGTTCTCGGCGCGGTTCGCCAGTTGACTGCTGTGCGTTACGAACAACACCGTGAGACCCCGGTCACGACGTTCGCCGAAAACGACCTCCATAACCTGCTCGGCGGTGGTGGAGTCGAGCTCGCCGGTGATCTCGTCCGCCAGGAGCAGGTCCGGGTTATTGACGAGCGCCATAGCCAGCGCCACCCGCTGCGCCTCACCTCCCGACAGGTGACGCGGGAGGTGGTCCTTGCGATCGGCGACTCCGAGGTCTTCGAGCAGGGACACAGCCCGGGCGGATCGGCGATGGGCACCACCGGCCAGCTTCATGGCGAGTTCGACATTTTGGGAGGCCGTCAGGAATGGGATCAGGCTGCCCCTCTGAACCACCACACCAATGCGCTGCGCACGGATGCGGGAGCGTTCAGAGTCGTCGAGCGATGCGATGTCTGTGCCGTCGAACAAGATCCTGCCGCTCTCGGGCAGCATGAGTCCGGCGAGCAGGCCGAGG
>JANYHQ010000455.1 GCA_025358985.1 Acidimicrobiales bacterium | reverse complement strand
CGAACAGCTGATTCTGTTGTTGTCTGCCCTGTCCGCCCTGCTCGCCCTCGCCGTTGGTTTCGTGCTCATGAAGGGAGTGCTGGCGGCTGATCAAGGCACCCCCAAGATGATCGAGATTGCCTTGGCCATCCAAGAAGGGGCGTGGGCCTATTTGAAGCGCCAGTTCCGCACCATCGTGGTCATCATGGTGCCGCTGGCGGTGATCGTGTTCCTCACATCGTCGAAGATTGTGAAGCCCGACAACACCTTGGCGCTGTCCTTCGTCAAGTCGGGTATCTTCCGCACTATTGCCTTCATATTTGGTGGGTTCCTGTCTGGCCTCACCGGCTATATCGGCATGACGTTGGCCACTCGCGGCAACGTTCGTACGGCAGCAGCGGCCAAAGAGGGATCGATGGCAGCTGCGTTGAAGGTCGCATTTCGCACCGGCGGCGTCGCGGGTATGTTCACCGTCGGCCTCGGTTTGTTGGGTGCCACCGTCATCATCTGGGTGTTCCAGAACACCAGCTCGGCCATCCTCATTGGCTTCGGATTCGGCGGCTCGTTGTTGGCATTGTTCCTACGGGTGGGCGGTGGCATCTTCACCAAGGCGGCCGATGTGGGCGCCGATCTGGTAGGCAAGGTGGAGGCCGGTATCCCTGAGGATGATCCCCGCAACCCTGCCACCATTGCCGACAATGTGGGTGACAACGTGGGTGATTGCGCCGGAATGGCAGCCGATCTCTTCGAGTCATATGAAGTCACCCTGGTGGCATCAATCATCCTTGGTGTGGCTGCTTTTCGATCTATCTATCCGGACCAGCCCTCGAAATGGGCACTGGGATTATTCTTCCCGTTGGCGGCCCGGGCCATCGGCGTCGTCGCCTCCATTGCCGGCATCTATGCGGTAAAAGCCAAAGAGGGTGAAACCGACGCCCTTAAACCCATCAATCGTGGGTTCCTGGTGGCCGGCGTTCTCACCGTCATCGGTGTGGGCGCACTGGCGTTGCTCTATGTAGGCAACGACAATTCGGGCACGGTATCCAATCCCGGATGGCGGGTGTTCGGCGCTGTTTTGGTAGGTCTCATTCTGGCCCAAGGCGTGAGTCGTCTCACCGAGTACTACACGGGCACTCACTACGGACCGGTGAAAGACATCGCCGCCGCGTCACGTACCGGTCCGGCCACCGTCGTGCTCTCGGGAACGGCGTCGGGCCTGGAGTCGTCGGTGTACGCCGTGATTGCCATTGCCTTGGCACTGGGTGCATCCATTGCTATGGGCGGTGGCAACATCCAGGTGATCTTCTACCTGGTGGCCCTGTGCGGTATGGGTATGTTGGCCACCACCGGCGTCATCGTTTCTGAGGACACGTTCGGGCCGGTGTCGGACAATGCCGCTGGCATCGCAGAGATGTCAGGTGAGTTCCATGGTGAGCCCGAGCGCATCATGGTGGCCCTCGATGCCGTGGGCAACACCACCAAGGCTGTTACGAAAGGATTCGCCATCGGCTCTGCGGTGATTGCGTCGGTGGCTCTGTTTGCCTCATTCATCGAAACCATCGGCGCCGACGACACCAAGATTGCCGCCACCATTGGTTCCGGCAAACTGTTCAAGGACGCCTACGCCGCCGTGCAGATCAACGTGGCCGACCCTAAGACATTTATCGGCTTGCTCATCGGCGGCTCGGTGGCATTCTTGTTCAGCGCACTGGCTATCCGGGCGGTGGGCCGCACCGCCGGTGTGGTGGTGCAGGAAGTCCGTAACCAGTTCGCCGACGGCAAGATCATGGCGGGCACCAAGAAGCCCGACTACGGACCCGTCATCGACATTTGCACTGCTGCCTCATTACGGGAGCTCACCACCCCGGCCCTGTTGGCCGTACTCACCCCCGTCGTCATCGGGTTCGGCATCAACTTCTACGCACTGGGCGCATTCCTGGCCGCCGCCATCCTCACCGGTCAGTTGATGGCCAATTACCTCAGTAACGCCGGTGGGGCATGGGACAACGCCAAGAAATACATTGAGGACGGCAATGAGGGTGGCAAGGGCTCAGACGCCCACAAGGCGGCCGTCATCGGCGACACCGTGGGTGACCCGTTCAAGGACACCGCCGGACCTGCCCTCAATCCATTGATCAAAGTGATGAACCTGGTGTCGCTGCTGATGCTGCCTGCCATCATCAAACTGCAACACAACACTGGCGGCCGTCTCGCGGTAGCCGGTGCAGCACTGCTGGTATTGATCGGTGCACTTATCTTCTCGGCACGCAAGAGTGAAGGTATCGCCCCTTCCACCACCACCCCGGCCGTTAACATCGGTTAATGCGTTTCATTGCCGTTCTCGGCCTCGACCCGAAGAAGCTCATCGATAGTTTTGGGCTCATCGGGCTGGCGATCATCGTATTTGCCGAGTCGGGGCTGCTCATCGGATTCTTCTTGCCCGGTGACTCGCTGCTGTTCACCGCTGGGCTGCTCACCGCCACCAAGAACGGTGGGCAGCCGATCTTCAACCATCCCGTGTGGTTGGTGATGGTGGTGTGTATGGCTGCTGCCATCTTGGGCGATCAGGTGGGTTACCAGTTCGGCAAGCGTGTGGGTCCGGCACTGTTCGACCGGCCCAAGTCCCGCTTCTTCCGACCGTCGAATGTGCAGAAAGCTCATGCTTTCTTCGAACGTCATGGGGCGCGCACCATCTTGCTGGCGCGTTTCGTGCCCATCGTGCGTACGTTTGCCCCCATCGTGGCTGGCGTGGGGCAGATGCCATATCGCACGTTCACCATGTTCAATGTGGTGGGTGGTGCAGTGTGGGGTGCTGGTATCCCGCTACTCGGATGGGCCCTGGGTACTCGGTTCACCTGGATGGGCGACAACATCGAGGTACTCAGCCTGGTGATTGTGGCCGTGTCATTGCTACCAGTGGCCATCGAGGTGCTTAGGCACCGTCGGGCTACTCACTCGGCCGGAGTCTGATCCCCTGTCGCTGCTGCAGGTATGAGCTTGGCGTACACCACGGTGTTGCTGCGATAGGAGCCGGCCGACCGGTCGAAGCTGCCTCCACAGGTGATGAGACGCAATTCCGGGGTGTCGGTTTTTCCATATACCTGGCGTGTGGGAAATGCCCGTTTGGGATATTGATCAATTCTGGTAACTCGGAACTCCAACGAGCTTCCGTCCCTGCGCGTGACAAAGACCTG
>JANYHQ010000446.1 GCA_025358985.1 Acidimicrobiales bacterium | reverse complement strand
GGGATGCAGATCAAGGTGGCCCGTTCCATTCCCCGGATCGTCACGGTGTCCGAGTCCTCCAAGCGCGACATCGTGACCCAGATGGGTGTGCCCGCCGAGGCGTTACATGTGGTGCCCGTGGGCGTCGATCACCAGCGATTCCGACCGCTGCCCCATGTCGCTCGGGCCTCGCACAGAGTGATGACCACCGCCAGTGCCGACGTTCCGCTCAAGGGGCTACGGCCGCTGCTCGAGGCCATTGCCAAGGTGCGTACGGAGCGTCCGGTGGAGTTGCTCATTGTTGGCAAAAAACGAGAGGGGTCGATATTGCCGGCGCTGCTGGACCGTCTCGGCCTCAACGACATCGTCACGTTTGTGTCGGCCGTATCTGACGAGCGAATTGTGGAGTTGTACAACGAGGCCACGGTGGCGGTGGTGCCGTCGCTCTACGAGGGATTTTCGCTGCCCGCCATCGAGGCCATGGCCTGCGGTACGCCACTCGTGACCACGCTGGGCGGTGCCCTCCCCGAGGTCGTTGGATCCGACGGCACTGCTGCGCTCACCGTGGCCCCCGGAGACGCCGAGCAGTTGGCGCAGGCCATTGGGCGAGTGTTGGACAGTCCGGAACTGCAGGCTCGCCTCAGCGCCGGGGGACGGGCCCGGGTGTTGAACCGCTTTACCTGGCGGGTAGCGGCCGAGGGGACGCTGGAGCAATGGCGGTTGTTGCTCGAAGATCGGGAGCGCGTCGCCCACGATCGGACCAGAGGTGCGAAACTTGCGGTTGGGGTCTGAGCGTGCTGACGGTTCGATTTGATCGCCTTGGACTGCAGGCAGGCGAACGCCTATTGGATCTAGGAGCAGGTGGTGGCCGCCATGCGTTCGAGGGATTGCGTCTGGGCGCCAGGGTGGTGGCGCTGGACCGCAGCATGGCCGATCTGCGGCCGGCGGCGGCAATGCTGCTGGCCATCATCGAGGATGTCAGCCACCCGCTTCCTGCACGGGCCGCTTCGGGGTTGAGCGTGGGTGACGCGTTGGCCCTTCCGTTTGCCGACAACACCTTTGACCGCATCATCACGTCCGAGGTGTTGGAGCACATCGTTGATGATTGCGGTGCCATGGCTGAGATCGTGCGGGTGTTGCGACCGGGTGGGACCTTGGCGGCCACGGTGCCCACGTATTTGCCTGAACTGGCGAACTGGGCGATTTCGTCGGAGTACCACGCACCGCTGTCAGTAGGCGGCCATGTCCGTATCTATCGACGCAAGCAATTGCAGCGTCGTCTTTGCGAAGCTGGTCTGGTGGTCACCGGTCATCACCATGCTCATGCGCTGCACTCACCGTATTGGTGGTTACGGTGCGCGGTGGGATTGGACAAGGCCGATGACAATCGCTGGGTGCGCAAATATCACGACGTGCTCGTGACCGACATGATGCGTCACCCGTGGTGGACGACGGTGCCCGAGAAACTGCTGCAGCCGGTGCTGGGTAAGAGCCTGGTGGTGTACGCCCGCAAACCGGCAGGCGGCCAGTGATCCCGGCACTAGATGGCGTGCTCACGGAGCAACAGCTGTTGGCCAGCGTTTACGCCATTGCCGAGATGCAACAGCCAGACGGGCTCATCCTGTGGACACCCAATGGTCATGCTGATCCGTGGAATCACGTGGAGACCGCCATGGCCCTCGACGTTGGTGGTTTGCATAGTGAAGCTACGCGTGCGTATCAATGGCTGGCCGACAATCAGCGCGCTGACGGTTCTTGGTTTCAGTATTACTTAGCTCACGGTATCGAGGACGCCAAGTTCGATGCCAACACCATCAGTTACGTGGCTACAGGGGTGTGGCACCACCATTTGGCGGCTGCGCAGTCAGGGTTTCTGCAAGAGATGTGGACGGTGGTGGAACGGGCCATCGACTGGGTGTTGGAGCTGCAACAACCGGGTGGCCAGATTTTGTGGGCCCGCCAACCAAACGGCGAACCGTTTCAATATGCATTGCTCACGGGCTCATCGAGCATTGCCCACTCCATTGGCTCGGCGTTGCGCATCGCCAAGGCGGTGGGTAAGGACCGACCGGATTGGGTACAGGCTCGGAGCAACTTGGCGGCGGCGATTGTGGATCATCCCGAACTGTTCGAACCCAAGCAACGCTGGGCCATGGACTGGTATTATCCGGTGTTGGCTGGCGTGCTGCGGGGGGAGCCCGCCGTGGAGCGCTTACGCATGGCGTGGGACCGATTCGTGATCTCAGGCGAGGGGGTGCGGTGCGTGGACGACCACCCATGGGTCACCACCGGTGAAACCGCCGAGTGTGCCATTGCCTGTATGGCGGCAGGCCAACGTGATGATGCGGTAGCCCTCATGCGCTGGTCCAGTCATTTACGCCATGAGGACGGCTCGTATTGGACCGGACTGAACATCCCCGACCGTGTCCATTTCCCCGCCGGCGAACGCACTGCCTACTCAGCGGCCGCCGTGGTGCTGGCGGTGGACGCCATCGCCGGCACGGGTCCGGCGGCATCCATCTTCCATCACTGACCCCTTACCCCCAACCCCGTTGGCCCCTTCGAATTTTGCGACCACCCTCCGAATTTTGCGACCACCTCGTTCTCGTCGCAAAACTCGTGGCGGGCAACGCAATTTTGCTACCGGAACGACATGAAAGGGTCGCGCTATTCGAAGTACCGGATTTGATCCTCG